>JBAOIA010000014.1 GCA_037045145.1 Bacteroidia bacterium | reverse complement strand
ATGCACAACCTGCACAGCAACCTGCTACACAGCCAGCAAAATAATCTTGTCAGTTAATAACTTTTAAAGGTGCCATAATGCTGAAATTATGACACCTTTATTATTTAAGCCGAGGGCATAAATTGCAAATCTGTCAGTAAAATAGTCATGGCACAGAAACTGATAATGGGCAAATTGAAATTAATTATAAAGTATAAAAGTCAAACAATTTAAATCACATTATTACTATGAGTAAAATTAATTTAACACCACTGGCAGATCGCGTTATTGTAGAAGTGGCTGCTGCAGAAGAAAAAACAGCAAGTGGAATTATTATTCCTGACACGGCAAAAGAAAAACCACAAAAAGGTAAAGTAGTAGCTGTTGGTGGCGGCAAGAAAGATGAGCCAATGACAGTAAAAGTTGGCGACAGCGTATTGTATGGAAAATATGCAGGAACAGAAATATCTGTTGAAGGCAAAGAATACCTTATCATGCGTGAATCAGACATCTTCGCAATTGTTTAAAAGCTTAAGAAAACAAAAAAATAAATAAACAACTTAAATAAAATACGTAAAATGGCAAAAGAAATCACATTTAACCTTGATGCACGCGATGCCCTGAAAAAAGGTGTTGATGCATTGGCAAATGCAGTAAAAGTAACTTTAGGACCAAAAGGCCGAAATGTTATTATTGATAAAAAATTCGGTTCACCAACAATTACCAAAGATGGTGTTACCGTGGCAAAAGAAATTGAGCTTACCAACAGTATTGAGAACATGGGTGCTCAGATGTTGAAAGAAGTAGCGTCAAAAACTGCTGACATTGCAGGTGACGGTACAACAACAGCTACAGTGCTTGCCCAATCAATTGTAAACACAGGTTTAAAAAACGTTACTGCCGGTGCAAATCCAATGGATTTAAAACGCGGTATTGATAAAGCTGTTGAAGCTGTAATTGCATCATTAAAGAAAATGAGCAAAGAAGTTGGTGACGACAATAAGAAGATTGAGCAGGTTGCTACAATTTCTGCAAACAACGACAGCGAAATCGGAAAGCTAATTGCTGAAGCAATGGCGAAAGTAAAAAGAGAAGGTGTTATTACTGTTGAAGAAGCAAAAGGAACAGAAACTACAGTTGAGATTGTTGAAGGTATGCAGTTTGACAGAGGATATATCTCTCCATATTTTGTTACCAATGCCGATAAAATGCAGGCAGTTTTAGAAAGCCCATACATTTTATTGTACGACAAAAAAGTATCTAACATGAAAGAATTACTTCCTATTTTAGAGAAAGTAGTTCAGACAGGAAAGCCATTATTGATTATTGCAGAAGATGTAGATGGCGAAGCTTTGGCTACATTGGTAGTAAATAAAATCCGTGGCTCTTTGAAAATTGTTGCTGTGAAATCTCCTGGTTTTGGCGATCGCAGAAAAGCAATGATGGAAGATATTGCAATCCTTACTGGCGGTACATTAATAGCTGAAGAGCAAGGATTCAAGTTAGAAAATGCTGACCTTTCATATTTAGGTACCTGCGAAAAAATCACAATTGACAAAGACAACACAACAATCGTTGGCGGTGCAGGAAAAAAAGCTGACATCACTGCGCGTGTTAATCAGATTAAAGCACAGATAGAAACAACTACCTCTGACTATGACAAAGAAAAACTTCAGGAGCGTTTAGCAAAATTAGCAGGTGGTGTTGCCGTTCTGTATGTTGGTGCAGCTACTGAAGTTGAAATGAAAGAAAAGAAAGACCGTGTTGACGATGCATTGCATGCCACACGTGCAGCAGTTGAAGAAGGTATTGTTGCCGGTGGTGGTGTAGCATACATTCGTGCTATTACAGCCTTAGATAAACTTAAAGGTGATAACGATGATGAAACAACTGGAATTGCCATTATCAAACGTGCGCTTGAAGAGCCATTACGTCAGATTGTGAGCAATGCCGGAATTGAAGGAAGTATTGTAGTACAAAAGGTAAAAGAAGGCAAAGACGACTTTGGTTACAATGCACGCTCAGACAAATATGAAAACATGCATACTGCCGGTGTAATAGATCCTACTAAAGTAACACGTGTTGCTCTGGAAAATGCAGCTTCTGTTGCCGGAATGTTACTCACAACAGAGTGTGTACTTGCCGACATTAAAGAAGACAAACCTGCTATGCCTGCTATGCCGGGCGGAATGGGCGGAATGGATTATTAATATCAAAATGAACTTTGAAAATTAAGAATTCAAACATTCTCTAAAAACAAAAATCCCGGTGCATGTCTGTACCGGGATTTTTGCTTTTTTATCTTATATTTGTTTCAAATTTATAAATTATGAAAAAAAGTTTACTCGGACTCCTCTCATGTTTATTTGTAAATGCAAATATTCATGCACAAAGCAACACCACCAACATTGATGAAATAAATGCTAATCTAAAAAGCACTGAAATTGTTTATACCCAAAAAAATCAGGCAATTGTTAATCAGTCAAAAATTACAAGTGCTTTACCGGGATGTGATTCTATAACAACTACCTATTCCTCTAATAATGGTCTTGCCGGAGCCATGTTTGATGTTATTGCAGACAGTAATTTAGTAATCAATGGAATCTACACCAACCTGTCTGTAGCATCGGGTGTTTTTGAAATATATTACAAATATGGTTCAAGGGTTTTCTACCTGCAAGACCCTACAGCCTGGACACTTTTAGGAAGCGCCAGTGTAGTTAGCGCAGGTATAGACATGCCTACCTTTATTCCGATTGCTATGAATATTACCATGAATGCTGGTGACACTGTTGCATTTTATGTAACCAACACCAACGGTGGTTCAAGCGGATTAAAATACACTAATGGTGTTGGCTCCGGAACCTTGTATATTGATAATGGTGCATTGAAAATATTTGAGGGTAATGGCATCACCTATCCATTCAACAGCCTGTTTGCTGACCGTGTATGGAATGGAACAATAAACTATTGTACAAACACTACAGGAATAAATAATCTGAAGAATAACAACATTACTATTTATCCAAACCCGGCAAGCGATTATTTAAAGTTTACTTTCGAGAACAATAATCTAAAAACATTAATCATTAAATCTTTGGATGGCAAAAAAATGTTTGACGCCATTAATATCAATACTTCAGATTATATTTTTAAAAGAAACGGACTTGCTAAAGGCATTTATTTTTATCAGATATATTCAAATGACATTGAGGTTGCAAAAGGCAAATTCATACTCAACTAAGATTGCCATTTAATAAGCCGGCAGAAAAAACAGTTCATTATTAACGCTGGTAATTGTTTCTTTAATATACTTTTATGAAAGTGCGCTCTAATATGGAAGGTGCAAGTAGTTCAACACTGCTAGTTTGATTTATTATTCTTTTTAGAATATCAACACGGTAGAGCTAAGCACTGAGTGCTGTAGAGCCGAATTTAGATAATTGTTGAATGATTTTTTCCTGTTGTATTGTTATTTCGTTAAAAGCAGTAAAAGCATTTTCTTGCTAGGTGATTATTTTAACAAATGGTGCCAAATCTTTGTTGAGTTGAGCAATTGTTTGTTTAATAATTTGGCATCGTTGAAAGGTTTGTTTTGAAAGTTTACATTCTCCAAAAATTATATCCGTTGACAGCTTCCGAACTTTCAAACCATCCAACATGATTTATACTTTAAGATGAAAACTTTACCTACAGGTTTTATGACAGCCATACTTTTCATACAACATAAACAAACGGTAATTCATTAATAAAAAAGTCCTGACTTTGATGGCCAGGACTTTTATCAAAATGATTCTTTATTTTGTTATTCGGCAGATACTTTCAATATTTTCTTTCCTTCAAACACATAAATGCTTTTTCCGTCTAAGGAAACGATTGATTTTGAATTTTTACGTGAGTCGAAAAATTTTGCTTTACCGGAATTGGCATCTATAGAAAAATAATCTCCTTTCTCTGTATCAAAGAAAATATTTTCTCCGAAAATTCCAGAAAACTCTCCTTTTTTAGTTTTTACGGCCCACACCTTTGCACCCGTGGCAATGTTATGAGAAGAAACTCCCTTCTCCCCTAATACAATCACATTGTCTTTACTTACATTGTCACCTAACTCTGCAGGATTAACAATTTTTTCTGCCAACCCAATATCATCATCGCCTAATGCAATTTCATAGGCCTCTTTGCCTGTTTTATAATCTAAAGAGTACAATGCCTTACCGCTTGAAACAACAATATTTTTACCGCTTGGGAAAATATTTGTAATTCCTTTTCTAAAGCGTTCAGAGTCCCATGATTTTGTACCATCATTAGTACTAAAAGCCTGCACTTCGTAAGGTTTAACATTTTGATATTTTATCGTTCTGAAATATTGTGTCCATTGTACATAGCCATTACCATAAGTTTGCTTTGATATTGCTTGCACTTCAACTGCACCTCCAATTTGTAAAATAATTTTATCATCAATTTTATATAAACCCGGAATAACTCTGGCATCTTTTATTTCGGGTGATGTCCAAATGAGTTTGCCTGAGTTGACTTCATACTTTTTTAAATATTGACTTTTTCTGCTTTTTACATCTAAAATGTAAACATACTCACCGTCATATAATGGCTGTGCAATGGCTTCATATACACCAAATCTTACAACTTGTCCATAAACTTTAGGCCTTACTAATTCTCTTGCAAAAGTTACATCGTAAGCTGCTGCCCAAATTGGACTTCCTGTTTTATATTCATAAACCTGCAAGCCATTCAATTGTAAAAACAACTTATCGCCTCTTAAAAATATTTTGGCAACCGATTCGCGGGTAACGATTTTTCTCTCTACGATTCCAACAAAAGTTTGCTCCCATAAAACATCACCGTTTTTGGCATTGATTTTTAAAATCTGATTTCTGAATCCTTTAAACATTGCCTGCCATGCGTTTCTGGGCATGCTAATGATAACAATTGCATTTTCCTGCTCATCATAAAAGTATTTTCCAACAGGTGTGCTAAATTTAACAGTTGACCATAGTTCTTCTCCGGTTCTGGCCTTTACCATCGTTAAATTTGTTTTGGTTACAATGGCATATGCATTCAATTCTGCAATGTAAATAACCTCATCCGGGTCGTCAATACCTTGATATTTATTGGTGCTCCAAAGCTTTGTTCCTGTTTCCATATCAACCACTACCATTTGGTCTTTACCTGCTTTTTTGTCAAATAAAAACACTGCGTTTGATTCGTACATTGGAATTTGCAAATCTACTTTTCCAATTTGCTCATCAATTTCTTTAAACTTTTTACTCCATTTTACTTTACCGTCAACAGTAGAGACCATGGTAAACATTTTTTCATTACTACCATGTACAATTGCCTTTTCTTCGCTTAAGCCGGTTTCAGTAAAAGGATGTGTGGCTTCTATTTCCCACGTGGTTTTCATTTCATCGTATTTTTGAGCATAGCTCATCACACTTGCTAAACCTATTGTAAGGCCAGTTAAAATTAGATTTTTCATTTTTTATTGTTTGTTTGAATTATTTAATTGGTTATATGTTATTTTCAATATTAAAGGTGTATCTGAATTTTAACCGCTGATTTGGTGAAACAACAATGTCTTTAAATTTATATTTCAACAACAAATCCTTTAGAGCATTTTGTTTTGGGATATCGGTTTTGTCATCCGATTCTGCAAAAATGGTAACTATCTGCCCTTTTTTCTGCACGGTTAAATCAAATAAGTATATTCCGGTTATGTTTAGTTTTATTATGTTTTTCGCTAAATCACTCCCCGGATTTTCTAAATCCGTATTCAACTGATTAATTGCTAATGATTGCAAGGAGTCGTTATCTTGCCCTTCAATATAATCAGTATATTCTTTTAGGGTTTCATAATTCCATTCTATAAGCTTTGTGCCATTTGATAAGTAGGCTACGGGTTTTGTTTTATTAAAAGAAAAATATATCGGAAATAGATTTGAACTTCCTCTTCGGCCTTGGTAACGGTATTGTCCAACTTTGTTTTTATGGTTGCTATTGTCTATTAATACAAGTTTACGTTTCCACCCAATAAACCCATCATTATCAGAATATCCGAAAACATTATCGTAAGTGCCAAACTTATAATCTGCATCAGGCTCTGCTGTTGCATGATAAATTTCCTTAACCAGAGAACCATTACCGGCATCTAAAACCTGTATGTTTGTTTGTCTTCGATTATCAGCAGCAGCCATTGATATGCCATTTAAAGCACCCGTTCCAATTCGTTCAGCAACCACATTGTGCGATAGTAAGTAGGTCTGTTTATCATCTTTGCTGAATTTTATGGAATAAACAACATCTATTTCTTCTTTTGAATTATAGAGTTTCTTTAAATCCGGATAGCTGTAAAAACTAATTAGTCTTTTGTTCTTTCTGGCTGTTTTTAGTTCACTTTTATTCTTTCCAATAGATTCAACTTCTTTAAAAGCAGCTTTATCGGGGTCAAAAGAAAGTGCAATTAATTTGCTATCATGGCTAATGGCAGCCATTTCACAATCTTCAACTTTTAGCTGAGCAATCACTTTGTTTGCTAAAAAATCTTTAACCACTATACCATCATTTGATGAAAGTAAAATTTGTGTGCTATTGTTTAAAAACTGCACAGAGTTTACATTGTCCCCTTCAGAAATCACTTTCCCATCTGTGCTATTCAAAATATAATATTTAACATCCTTTACTTTTCTGGATGTAATTGCTGTTTTAAGTGCAGAAGATTCTTGCAATAAAATATACTTATCGTCTTCGCTAAATTGTGGCTTACCGCCATTTTTTAATCCATTAAGATTTAAATTTTTCCAAACAGGGCTAACACTTGTTTTCGTTTCTACATCGCTTACATTAATTAAAAAAACACGTCCCTGTGATGCGGTTAATACTATTTTATCAGAGGCATGATTGGTCGCAACTCCTAAAATAGGATAATTACAATCGTTGATTGTTATAGCTCGTGTGCCGGCAGGTTGTGCAAAGGCTGTTGTTACAAAAAATAGACTTAAGAATACGTATTGTAAAGATTTCATAAGTTAAAAAATAATACTAATTTCCTTTTTGTATTGTATATAGTTGACCTCAATTTTGTCATTCACTATTACGACAAATCCTAAATTATGTTTCATAACAAAAACAAAAAACCCACGGCTCAAACACATCTGTAAGAGGTCGGATTTCAATCTTTTCACAAAAAAAATCTACACGTTATTTTGGGTCGTTGAGAAAGAATAACCTTTTAACATTAAGGCCTTCAAACTTGCCGATAGTTATTTCTGAACATAATTTTTATAAACGTCCTTTCAAGTATGGCTTGCGCAAGTGCTTGCTGATTATCCTGTTTATTTAAAACTTTCTTTAATGTCTTTTCAGGGATATCAACTCTATAAAGCCACGCATTTAAATTTGAAGACCCCGTTTTTGCCAACTGAAAAATGATTGCTTCTAACTGCATCACAATTTCCTGATAAGCAGAAAAGGTATCACCACTCCATTCTACAACTAAACCACAAGGCAATAAATCTTTGTTTAATTGCAAAACTGTTTGTTTAATTAAGTCACGTTGCTGAAAATTCTGATTTGAAAGTTGCTCCCTTTCCATCCTACTCTCCTTAAGTCAGGAGTTTAATAATGCAATCAATGCAAGACGGTAAGAATTCATTCCAAAGCCCGTAATTACACCTTGGCAATTTGCAGCAAGAAGGCTTTTATGTCTGTGCTCTTCGCGTGAATAAATATTTGAAATATGCACTTCAACCACCGGTGACGGTATTGCCGCAATTGCATCTGCAATGGCTACACTGGTATGCGTATATCCTCCGGCATTTATAATAATGCCATCAGATTTGAAACCTTCGTTATGCAAAAGGTTAATAATTTCTCCTTCAACATTGCTCTGAAATATCTCAATACTATGTTGTGGGTATTCTAGTTTCAACTTCAATACAAAGTCATCAAAGGTCTGATGTCCATAAATTTCAGGCTCACGCCTGCCAAGGAGATTCAGATTCGGGCCGTTGATGATTACAATTCTTTTTGCCATAAAATGTCTGTTAGGGTATGTTCAGATATTTATGAGTCTGCAAAGAAATTGACCATTGCGGGTTTCTTTTAACATAATCAATTATACCCGGCATCACTCTGTCGAATCTACTGTATTCAGGCTGCAAGAAGAGTTTTGCTGTATCTGAAACCTTACTTGCATTTTCTTCTGCCCATTCAAAATCGGACTCATTAAAAACCACCACCTTCAGTTCACTTGCTTTTTGCAAAACAGAATCCATCGGGGGTTTAAATTTTTTGGGTGAAACACATATCCAGTCAAAGTTCCCATATAAAGGATATGCTCCGGAAGTTTCAAGCCACACTTTGTAGCCTTTCGCAGATAATGCGTTGGTTAGCGTGGTTAAATTATATGCAGCAGGTTCTCCACCTGTAATTACAACATTTGGAGTTTTACTCTCTGCCACATCTTTCAACAGGTCATTAACAGCAATAAGATTTGATGCTGATGCCTCCCACGAATCTTTAACATCGCACCAAACACAACCAAGATCACAACCGGCAAGTCTGATAAAAAAAGCAGGCTTTCCTGTATGATATCCTTCGCCCTGAATGGTATAAAATTTTTCCATTAAAGGATAATACCCTTCCGGTATTTTGGTGAGAATATTTTTTTTAAAATTAGCAGTCACGGGTGTTTGCATTGAAAATTATCAATGATTAATTTGATTGACCACACGCTGCAAAATCTCAAAAGCATTTTCAGCCATCAGATTTTCTTTATCAAGTGTTGGATTGACTTCGCAAATTTCGAAGCAACAAACTTTTTCATTTTGCACCAACCTTACACAAAGCTTTCCTGCATCACGTTCAGAAATTCCATTGCGTACCGGAGTACCTGTGCCTTTAGAAATAGAACTATCCATGCTATCCACATCAAATGAAACATAAATATGTGTACAATGTGACAGATGCGCCAATGCATTACGCACTATTTTCTCCACTGCAATACGCTTTACTTCAGCAGCAGAAATCATCTTTACATTGTGCTTCTTCAAAAGATAAGCTTCCTGAGGTTCAATATCTCTTACAGCAATATAGACTATATCTTTATAGGTAATCTTAGGCGACATTCCTCCTATCTTCTTCATCTTTGTCCAAAGGTCAACAGTCTCTTTATCGGGTTTGTTGATTTTGTGTGCAAGATTATCTTCACCTAGATTTGCGGCCATAGGCATGCCATGAACATTTCCTGTGGGCGTTGTATAAGGAGAGTGAATATCGGCATGAGCATCAATCCAGATTACCCCCAACTTGGACTTTGGATAAGTCATTTTTATCCCGGCAACTGTGCCACCTGCAGTACTATGATCACCGGCCAAAACAATAGGAAAATCTTTATTTTTTAATGTTTCTGAAACGGCCTTTGCCACACGCTCATAAATGGCCACAATACCTTTTATTCGTTTAGCATAAGGTGTAGCTGCTGTTTCGAAAAGCATCTGGTTTTCTGTCTTGATTTCTACACTTTCTATCCTGTTGAAAAGTGAGCTGCCATAGTCTAAGGCTGCTATTTTTATTGCATCAACCCCAAGGCTTGCGCCTCTGGTACCGGCTCCAATTTCTGACTTTACTTCAATAAATTTTATTTTGCTTGCCATAATTTTTTTAACATCGTTATTTTTTATTCAGGTAATATATAAATTCGCAAGGCACAAAAATAAGCCTTTGGCATTGCTAAATGAAGAACCGATACATTGACCTGATTCAACAAAGCTACGACTTTCCACAAGAAGGTTTTGAAGTTATTGACAACTCACTCCATTTTAATGGTATAAACCTGATGGATGTGATAAAACAATATGGTACACCTTTAAAAATAACCTACCTGCCAAAAATAAGCTCACAGATACAAAAAGCCAAAAGGCTTTTTAAAGTAGCTATGGCTAAGGTTGACTATAAAGGAAGCTATTACTACTGTTATTGCACCAAAAGTTCGCATTTTCAGTTTGTGATGGAAGAAGCTTTAAAGAATGACATCCATATTGAAACCAGTTCAGCATTCGATATTCCAATTATCAGGTCACTCTACGAGTCGCAGAAAATAAACAAAGACATCTATATTCTTTGCAATGGATTTAAACGCGAAGGTTACATTCAGGGTATAGTTGATTTGATTAAAGACGGTTTTACCAATGTGATTCCGATTTTGGACAATGTAAATGAATTGCAGGAATATGAGAAGGCTATGCCGGGTAAAAAATTTAAAATAGGTATCCGTATAGCTTCAGAAGAAGAGCCCAATGCAGAGTTTTATACTTCCAGATTGGGAATCAGATCACGCGACATTATGGATTTTTACAAAAACACCATTCGTAAAAACCCCAATGTAGAGTTGAAATTACTCCATTTCTTTATCAATACAGGAATACGTGATACAGCATATTATTGGAACGAATTGCAACGAAACATCAGTTTTTATGCAGACCTAAAAAAAATATGTCCGGATTTGACGGCATTAGACATTGGTGGTGGATTTCCGATTAAAACAAAATTAGAGTTCAACTTCGACTATCAATATATGGCTGATGAGATAGTGATGCAGATAAAGTCTGCATGTGATCAACGCAAAGTTCCGGTGCCACATTTGTTTACAGAGTTTGGCAGTTTTACCGTTGGTGAGAGTGGTGCCATATTGTATTCGGTTACAGGTGTAAAACAACAGAACGATAAAGAATTGTGGTATATGATAGACAGCAGCTTTATCACCACCCTACCCGACACCTGGGGTATCAAACAAAAGTTTATCATGCTTGCCATCAATCACTGGGACAAAGAACAACAGCGTGTAAACCTGGGAGGCATTACTTGTGACGGTGAAGATTACTACATTATGGAGTCTGTCAAGAACAGGGTTTTTATGCCACAATCAACAGCTGATGACCCATTGTATCTGGGCTTTTTTCATACCGGTGCCTATCAGGATTCACTTGGTGGTTATGGTGGAATACAGCATTGCCTGTTGCCTGCACCCAAGCATGTGCTGATTGATAAAACAGAAGAAGGCGAACTGAGTATGTGGCTTTTTGCCAAAGAGCAAAGCTCCAAGTCAATGATGAAAATATTAGGGTACTAAACTCTTAACGGTAAACCTCACAAAGGTTAAATTATATTTTATTTAAACTATTTTTCTTTCTTTCGTAGTTTCACCTTGACACAGGCACGAAAAAAATAGTTGATAAATATTTTTTGTTTTTTAATTTTATTGCCTATACCTTTACCGTCAGGTAAAAAGCATTAGCCATGAAAAACAACCTTGTTACCAATTTACGAAACAGACTCATAGCAGTTTTGTTTCTTTGTTTTTACGGCACGTTATTGCATGGCCAAAACTGTAATTTTCCTGCGCCTGTTATTACCACAGACTTTACCTCGCAGTGCATATTGTATGATGATAAACACGACCCCATCCCCGACCCAAACCTTTGTTGGAAGGTTTGCGAAAATGGCCAAGTGGGTTATCATATCCAGCCTGTTACCGGTCACACCTACGTTTGGACTGTGGGGGGGGGGGGCATCCTTAGTGGGCAAGGCACAACCGATATTGAAGTACAATGGAATGTTGCCGGCAGTGGAGTAGTTCAGGTTACACAGACCGATGCTACAGGATGCAGTATCAGTGTTGAACATTGTATCACTATTATTCCTACGCCAGAAGCATTTTTTACTACTCAACCATTTAACGACAGTCAAACCAATCAGGTATTACAGGTTTGCAGTGGAACAACAGTTCATTTTTTAGGTCATGTCAAACAAGCATCAGTACAATCGCCAATAGCCAGTTGGTATTGGGATTTTGGCGACCCTGCCAGTGGAAATGATAACACCTCTACCGACCAAGACGATAATCACATTTTTACATTACCTGGGTCTTATCAGGTACAATTGACCATTACCAATCAATGTGGTTGTACGGCTACTGCTTACATGATAATAGAAGTAACACCGGATGAGGCAGTAGAAATACAATGTCCTACTCCAGTATGCGAAGGTGCTTCTGACACCTACAGTGTAAATGTACAATGCCCTCCACAGCAGGGTGGTCAGTATTTATGGACAATTTCACCACCGAGTGCCGGTGTTATTACCAGCAATACACCCTACGGCAATACTATTACCGTTCATTGGTTGGATGGCAGCAATGGTCCGGGAATCGTATCTTTTACAGGAGTAAATTGCCTCACTAATTGCAATGCAGTTGCCAGTATGATTGTACCAATTATCAGTAGCAATGCCAATATACAAGGCTCATCGCTTATATGTACTGATAATTTAGTTGCACAGTATAGTGTGCCTGCAATGCCGGGCAGTCTTTTCAGTTGGTCAATAACAGGAGGCACTTTTGTTTCGGGTCAAAACACCAATAGTGTTATTGTTAAGTGGGCCGATTGCACTACTCCGCCATGTGCAGGTAGTATTGGGGTAACCTATGTAAACTCTTTCTTCGAATGTCCGGATGGCAACAGTATCATGAATATAACTATTAAACCACCCGTGACAGTGACAGGAGATCAAACCATTTGCTCCGGTGCAGTGGCTACATACAGTATTAATGCAACTCAGCAATTTGAATGGACACTGCTTGATAATACAGGCAGTGTAATCTACGGTCCTTTAGTACAATCTGCTCCTTTTATTATTCCGGCTAATATTACCGGCACCCTATCACCCGGCAGTTATACAGTACAGGTAAATGATTTTTCAGGAAATTATTGCACGCCAACAGTAAATTATTCCATAACCGTTAACCCTACACCACCATCACCCACAGCCCTCTCTGGCGAAATGAAACCTTGTGCCGGTGCCTCCTACCTTTATACCTGCACACCATTTAACCCCACCAATGTCCTTAACTGGACGGTGACAGGCGGCACACCTGCCACCGGCAATGGTAGCACGTTATCCATATCATGGGGTACCACAATGCCCTATACAATCTCCGTTACAGAGTATGACCCCAATACCGGTTGTGTTTCGTTACCCATAAATTTATCGCCTGTAAAAAAAGTTTTTATCATGCCCGATGTCTGTGCTTTAACAGAAGATATTGCAGGAACAGCCGTACCACTGTCGCTGGACTGTACCTCCCCTACACCCGTGGGCAAATCCTGCCTCAACACCCACAAAACCTATAAAATTGCCAATTGGAGCAGTTATAACATTGACCTGTACGAAATAAGTATCCTCCCTTCGGATATTGGTTCTGTGGTGAGTGCTACAGTAAATGCTAATGATGAAATGGTTTTAGAAATACAGTGGAACAACACCCTGCAATTGAATACCATCATTAAGTTTGACACCTATACTTGTGGCGGTATTAACCCCTATTTTACCTTTAGATTAGATGTAAAAGGAGGGGCGCCATTCACTATCACAGGGCCCAACCCTGCCTGCGACAATGTGCCGGCCACTTTTAACATTACCCCACAGCCCGCAGCAGGAACCTATAACTATGCCAACTATACCTGGAACTGGGGTGATTTTGTTGGCAGTTCCGGTCAAAATTTTCCATACGACCCAGCAGGCATCATTCACGTTTACAGCATTGATGGCTCCGGCATCAGCACCTTCCCAATCACCGTAACACTCGATGTGGATGGCTGCCTTTCTTCGGCAAGTAGTGCCGTTACGGTAAACCCCGGGCCGGGAGCTTATATTGGATCTTCGTTGTTTTGCTTGAGTACGGTACCCATCACCTTAACGGCACTGCCTGCAGGGCAAAACAGCTACCAATGGTCAACAGGGGCTACTACGCCAAGCATCACTATCAATGCTGCGGCAAACTATACTGTTACCATTACCGGTGCCAATGGCTGCGTGGACATGGCATCAATAGCAGTACCCGATTGCCCTGTTGCTTGTCCTGATTTGATTGGCTACACCATACAATTTAATACTCCGGTGTTTAATACAGCCTGTGGGTCGGTTACCATTGGTGGCACTATTAGCGGAGGCCCCATTACCGGTTATGTTATAGATTGGGGCGACAACACTACACCACTTATTGTTACCACCACCAATACATCCTTCAGTAATATAACGCATACCTACGAATACCAAGGCAATTACAATATCTGTGTAACAGTGTATAATACTATCAATGGTGTGGTGCATTGCTACAGTGATTGTGTATCGTTAAACATACCGGTTAAGGCATATATTTATTCCCATATATCTTGCCCTTCGGCAGCAACACCCGGTGCCTATAATTTTACTTTCAATGCCAGTGTCTTCAGTACAAACCCCATAAACAGCTACCAATGGTTGTTTGATGGTGGCAACATAGGCAACGGCCCCATCAGCAATACTATTCCGGTAAGCCCCACCGGCAATCATACCGTTAGTGTTACCGTAACTACTTCCTCGGGCTACACCTGCACCCAAAATAACACCCTCAACCAGTTGTTGATACCCACACCTCCCGGTGCTGCCTTTACCATTGCCCCCAATCCGCCTTTTTGCGAAAAACAAACAGTGGTTAATTTTAATTTCACCGGCTCTGTTACTCAGGTACATCATGCCCTGTGGGATTTTGGTGACGGTGCCTCCTATGCTCCGCTTTTCCCGACTAGCGTGCAACACATTGATGCGCAAAGGGTGTATGATGCTTTTTCAATTCCTACATATCATGTAGAACTAAAAGTCTATGATAACTACGGTTGTTATTATACCGATGATGATTATGTTTCTGTTTATGAGAATAGATTAAATGGCTTTCCAATACCACCATTAAACAGTTTTTGTCCGGGTGCTTCTAAAACTTTAGGATATTATCCTGATGTATTGCAGGGTGGAGGTAATTCTATTATTCCTACTGATTATTTATGGAGTACCGGTGCTGTTACACCTACGCTACCGGTGCATTCTACAGGGCAGTATTACATTACCGTTTTTGATGCTGCCAGCGGCTGCAAATATGTATCACCCAGATTTGCCGATGTGTCGGTATATAATGTGCCCAACCTGATAGTCAGAGGCAAGAGTGACTATTGCCAGGGCGAAGCGGTGTTTTTTGACGGCTACAGCGGCAATGGCAGCTATGAATGGCAGCCACTGCCCGGTGGATTAATGCTTGCCCCACCCAGCACCAACCTTCAGGCCTCAGCCATTCACATAGCACCTCCGGCCACAGGCACCTACACCGTTACCCTGATGCTGACTACGGCTGACGGCTGCAGCACCTTGGTGTCTAAAACATTTAACGTACTTGACCCTCCGACTGTGCCTTTAGTAGCGGTGCAGCCCACACCCGGCTGCGAAAACAATGCCGTAACCCTTACGGCAACTAACTGGGCTGCAACCTTAGTACTGAACTGGAGTCAGGGCGGCAATACCAACCCCATAACGGTGCCTAACACCGGCAATTACAATGCAATATTTACCGACCCTGCATCTGGCTGCACCAGCCAAAGCGCCATTGTTAGGGTTAATGCCAACCCTGATATAAGCTGGCTCGTCAGCGGATGTCTGGATCGCTGCGACAATGACCAAAACCACATTGTCATACCCGGTAGCTATGGCATATCCTACGCCCGCTGGACATGGATAATTAACTCGCAATACCTGAATGCTCCTTATTCCGGTTATGCAAGCCCTGTGGGCGATCTGGACATTAACAATGCGCTGGCCGGTGGTGGCACCTTAGCACCGGGCTCCTACATTGTGCAGTTGGAATTGGTGAGCGACATGGGGTGCAAAATAACTACCGACCCTATTTATGTTACTGTTCGTACCTGCCCATGTAAGATAACCGAGGTGCGCGAAGACTGGTACCAATGCTTAGGCACAGACTTAAACGGGCAGTCGTTTTACCACTTTCAGTTTACCGTGCATTTCAACAACCTGATACCTACGGGCACTTTTACGCTGGCACCCAACCCACCGGGAGGCAATACCAACATCACCCCATGGACCTACCAGGTAAATGGCAACGATGTGATGATTGAGGGTATTTTGGGCTTTTATCAAATAGACGATATATTACCTTGCTTTACCCTTACCTACACCGACCCTGACCCATCATTGAGCTGCACCTACACCTTTTGTGTGAAGCCTCCGGACTGCCCTACCCCAAAATGCGGATGGGAGATGGAAATGGACGAAATCTACTGCATCAACCTTGATGCCAATGGCAATCAGACCTATGCCGTTAACCTTAATGTGAGTCTGCCACCGGGCAACTGGAGTGCCATGTACAGCCTTAGCAGCGGCACCCTCACAGGCTTTCCTGCAAGCATCACCGGAGGCGGCATCACTGCCTTGCAAGGAATCTTTACCGATTTGCCACCCACCAATGGACAGATGTGCCTGTATGTTAATTTCTATGATGTGATGACCGGTGACTATTGCTTTGTTTATAAATGCTTTAATTTACCTGATTGCAATGGTGGTGGCACCGGCAACACGCGCCTGACAGCAGCACTCAAGGAGCAACATGCTGATGAGCCGCAGCTTACCATCATGCCCAATCCGGCAAGTAGCCAAGCCTTGGTGCAGTTTGTTTTGCCTGCTGCATCAGGCAAAGACCTAAACAGTGTATTGACATTGACCAATGCCCGTGGTGCAGTCATCAACATCAGGCACATAATGGCAAACACCGGCTTTGTCAGGTACAATACGTCCATGCTTCCGGAAGGAATGTATTACCTTACAATAAGCACTGACGGCAAAACCGTACTGACACAAAAGTTCAGTGTTATTAAATAGTAGCTTAACTCCTTATGCCGCTGCATTAGGGCAGCGGCTAAAAGGAGTACACCAACCAATAGTGTAAAAAAAATATAATGGTCATTTTAAAAAACAATTTATCATGAAAAAAGCAATTTTATTACTCAGTATATATTTTTTTGCTACAGGGCTGCTGAATGTATCGCAGGCACAAAGTTTTCAATGGCTGACACGCATGGGCGGGCCAGACTCTGACCTCAACTTTGACCCCGATGAATGGGTACGTGATATTGAGGTAGATGCCGATGGCAACGTTTATGCCTGCGGACGCATACGCTCCATAGCCAATTTTGGCGGTGTGCCTGTTACTACTTATGGAGGCTATGATATGTTTTTATGCAAGTATGATTGTCATGGTAACCTTGTGTGGGTTAAAACTGCTGGAGGTTTAGACGAAGATGATGCTGGCGATCTAGTATTAGATAATATAGGGCATATTTACTTAACAGGAAGAATTTCATCTACACCTAACCGGCCCTGCACTTTTTTTGATACTACCTTTACTGATGTTCATATAGATATGTTTCTTGCTAAATTTGATACAAGTGGCAATTACTTATGGATTAAAGCAGCAGGTACGGCTGCCATTAGCGGTGGGTCAAGAGGTTTCAAGGTATTATTAGATAGCAATGGGCAACCGGTAGTTTCATTTGGTTCAAGCCCTGGATTATTATTCCCCGGCTGGAACACCACTGAGCCCAATACAGCACCCTATATTTCAAGGTTTGATACATCAGGCATTATGCAATCAATATTTACCTTTAGTACTAATTATTCTGTGGGCGCATATTGTGTTACTATGGATTCGCAGGACAATTATATACTCAACAGTTATTTTACCGAAGATTCGGTTTTGGTAGGTAACCAAACTATTTATAATCCCAAACCGGGCAGCTATCAAGCCCTTGTGTTTAAATTTTCAAATTCCGGTATTTTTGATTGGTCGTATATGTTTACCGATACAACCATAGGTCTTAACGGCTCACTTGCATTTGATTGTAGAATAGACGCAAACGATAATATTTTTGTAACCGGACTTGCTTACATAGGCCTTAAGTGTGGCAATTTTGTATTCACAGATCCTATTGCCCCTTCTGGTGCAAGCCCTTTCCTAATTAAACTGTCGCCCTTGGGACAACCTGTATGGGCAACACAAGTGTATGTTGGTTACTCAGGCAAAATTGATAGCGCCATGCCCGACAATTTAACCATAGCAAAAGAATATAGGGGTCTTGCTATAGTGGGAAATGATACGTTGCAGGATTCGTGGGTTGGAGCTGGTAACGATGATGCATTTATAGCCCGTTTTGATAGTAACGGAAATGCTTTAAATGCTGTGAGATTAACCAACGCAGGTGCCACCGAAATAAACGCAGCAACAAAAGATAATTTAAACAATATTTACATTGCAGGTTCATTTAGTAACATATTAACTGCAGGAACACACAGTGTGCAAAGTGCAGGAGGCCATTCCGATGGTTTTATTGCCAAGTATGGCTACAACTGCACAACGGGCATGAGTCCGGATTTAACTGCAGCAACGGTAGCAGGCATCAGTGTGTGGCCAAACCCTGTTGCCAAAGGTGAGGCAGTAACCTTTGCTACGGCAATAACCAATGGCAGTTATTCTGTCATCAATATGATGGGCTTGGAGGTAGCCATAGGTACGTTTCAAAAAGGTAAAGGCACCATAAGCACTCAAGCGCTGGCAGCAGGTGTCTATACCGTAGTGATACAAGGCCAGTCAAACACGGGCACAGCACGGTTAGTGGTGGTGGAGTAACAAAGTAAAAAAGTAATTAAAAAAAACAATTTATCATGAAAAAAGTAATCTTACTTTTACTTCTTATTTCTTCCTACGTAAGTTTATTCAATGTAACGCAGGCACAAAGTTTTCAATGGCTGGCACGCATGGGCGGGTTATGCAAATAGACACATTTAAGCAATTTATAAACGTTGGTGCTGGCAGATAGATTTTGGTTTCAAAAGCCTACCCACGGCAATGGCTGTAAACACTGCATAACCCGAACACTTATTGTTTAACGAACAGACTTTTCCTATTAAATCATTGACAGACCGCTATTAAATTGTATCTTTGCGACATGGTTTATAGCCTAACATTTACAACAAACATTTTAGAATCTCTTGGGGTTCTTTCAAGTTTCAATATCGCTGAAACTATTTGGGAGAAATATGAGAAGTTTGCCATTCCGAAGATTAAAGATTCTACAATCAAATTGCGTGGCTCTTTGTATTATCTCAAAGACTTGTCGCCAAACGAAGCATCTAAGGAGTTAAACTCAATTAGTCCCATAATTCCAGTGTTATCAAAACTCAGAACTGTCATTGAACCAATTGACAACAGAGAGTTCCGCGACTTCAAGATTGCAGCTTTGGATTTTTTTGAAACCGTTGACTTTTTATATTTTAATCTCCAAGACATAGCCGATGTTCATAGCTCTTATAACTTATCCAAGCCAGTATTAGCAACTGATTGGGGCAGCAACGAAGATGAACATTGGAACAACTATTAACAGCTATGGAATATAACCAAGGCGACATCATATTACTTCCGTATCCTTATACCGACCTTTCAATTACCAAGCAACGACCAGCGGTTATTATTTCAAAGGATTCCATTAATAAACAGAATTACATCGTTGCAAAAATCACTTCTGTAATCAGAGGAGATAAGTTTTCTTTTGCTATTGCACCAACAGACATTGACCGAGAACTGAAATATGAAAGTGAAGTTCGGACAAATGAAGTGTTTACTGTAAGCCCAACAATCATTATCAAAAAATTTGCTTCCTTCAAAAAGGAGCCCCTTAAACGCCTCACAGAGTGTGTGAAGGACAATATTTCTGTTGAGTAGCAATCTGAAAACATGATGGCAGTTATTCTGTCATCAATATGATGGGCTTGGAGGTAGCCTCGGGTAGGTTTCAAAAAGGTAAAGGCACACTAAGCACTCAAGCGCTGGCAGCAGGTGTCTATACTGTAGTGATTAGGGGCCTGTCAAACATGGGCACAGCACGGTTGGTGGTGGTGGAGTAACAAATTTGTTTAAATTAAAGTGACTTGCCGGCAAGACGCTAAAAATATTTCAAGATTACTACTTCGTAAACTCCTCAAACGTTTTTGTTTTGTAGGCATCTTTGGCAAAGTAATGCAAAAGAGGCATTAAAGTTTCAACAGACATATATCCTTGCTGTACTTTGATGGAAGCAAATTTCTCGTCCAGAAAAACATAAGACGGATAGCCCATTTGCCGGTTCAGTAAAGATATGGCCAGTTCATGGCTTTTATATTCCGGAACAAAAACAAATACCTGATCAAAGAAACGGATGGTGTCTTTACTTTCTGCATTAAACTTTACCGGATAAAAATTAGCATTGATATAGGCTGCAACAGAGTCGTCCATAAAAGTTGATGCATCCATTTTTTTGCACCACCCACACCAGTCGGTATAAACGTCAATAAAAAGTTTTTTTGGATTTTTTTGTGATGCAGCAACAGCGCTTTCAAAATCCATCCATTTAATTTTAGGTTCAATCTTTTCTTTTGAAGGCTGTGAGCAAGAAATATATCCTGTCAGTATAAATAAACTAAATACAACCCCTAATAATTTCTTTTTCATCTTAAATTGATTTAAAACTAATTATTCAATGTCTTTTTTTTCGGGTTTAATTGCAATTCGGTAAAGCACAATGGCCATAGCAATAAAAAAGACAGTTCCAAGCAATTGATAGCCGTTTTCGCCAATAACATTGGCAATATTGTGATGCATGTTTATTTTTTCGAGAGCTGCAAATATACCTTCATCAACTGAAAGAAGTGCTACTACTACTCCTGCCAAGGCTCCACCTGCAACCAAACCTGTTGCAAACAAATTTCCTTTGCCTAATTCATCATCACCTTCGGCTTTTTTATGTTTACGTTTTGCTCTCCAGTCAACAATACCTTTTACAACGCCACCTGCGTAAATGGGCAACGTGGTGCTTAAAGGAAGATAGGCGCCAACGGCAAAGGATAATGCATTGACTCCACAAAGCTCCATAGTGATAGCCACAAAAACGCCAACCAAAACAAACTGCCAGTCGAGGTTGTGGCTCAACAAACCTTTAATTAAAGTTGCCATTAAGGTAGCCTGAGGTGCAGCATACTTTTCGCCAATGGCATGTTGTATTCCCTGTGCTGTTAAATCGGCAGTAGGTGTGTCGAGATATTTTACGGTAAAGCCGATAACTACAGATGATACTATTGCCCCGATAAAAAGTGCCATTTGTTGATTGCGTGGTGTGGCACCCACAATATAACCGGTTTTTAAATCTTGCGAAGTTGCACCGGCATTGGCAGCGGCAATACAAACCAGCCCACCAACAACAAGAGCCATCGGTTCAAAAACCTTACCTGTCCAGCCGATAGCAATAAAAACTAAAGCAGTACCCATGATGGTGGCAATGGTCATTCCTGAGATAGGATTATTACTGCTACCAATGATACCGACAATGCGGCTTGAAACTGTTACAAAGAAAAAGCCAAACACAACTATTAGTAATCCGATGAGTAATTTATTGATAAAAGATTCACCGGGCACCTGTGGTAATAATGCCATAAGAATGATTAAAACAACTGAACCTACAATAACTGTTTTGAATGATAAATCATTTTCAGTCCTTGAAACTGTTTTGGCACCTTGTCCTTCTTTGAGAGAGCTCACACTTTCTTTAAAAGATGAAATAATGGTAGGTATTGTTTTGAGTAAGGTAATAAATCCACCGGCAGCCACAGCACCTGCACCTATCTGTCTTACATAGGCTCGATAAATGGCATCGGCCATATCGGTGAAAGTGTGAGTTTCAGGATTCCAACCACCGGGTCCACCTGCAGTAAGAACATCCTTTAAGTATCCTAATTTTACCAGTTGTGCAGCAATCAAATCAGTAGGAACTAAAGTTGCTAACAAAGGAATTAATCCAAGCCATGCCAACACACCACCAGCTACTAACATCCCTCCTATTCTGGGTCCGATGATATAGCCTACACCAAGATATTCCGGAGTGATTTCTCCACTTACAGTAGCAGAGGGTAAATACTTATTGGTTTGTTTGGTCACAAAGGCCGGCACTTCAGCTATGACATGAAACACCTTTTGAAAGATGGCATACAGCATGGCAAAACCTAACCCTAAATAAGCTGTTCGCGCAAAGTCTCCACCTTTCTCACCTGCTATCAAAACCTGTGCACAGGCAGTGCCTTCAGGATAAGGTAATGTGGCATGTTCTTTTACGATGAGGCTTCTTCGTAGCGGAATCATCATTAGCGTACCCAACATTCCACCTAAAACAGCTAAAGTAAAGATGGTCCAATATTCAAAATATTGCATGCCATTGCTGATTCCACTTTCGTTTACTGATAAAAACAAGAATGCAGGCAATGTAAAAACCACACCTGAGGCAATAGATTCACCGGCAGAGCCTGTGGTCTGAATAATATTATTCTCAAGAATGGTTGTCTTAAAAAACTTACGACCAATACTTATAGCGAGTACAGCAATTGGAATAGATGCAGAGACAGTCAACCCTGCTTTTAAAGCCAGATAAACTGTTGATGCACCGAATATAATTCCAAACATGGCGCCAAGAAGAATTGATTTGAGTGTAAACTCAGCCATTGAATCTGTAGCTGAGATATATGGCTTAAACTCTTTTTGTGGTTGCATAAATAAAAAGTGAGATGGCTAATGTAAAGGATATTTTAATTAGCCAAAATAAAAAAATGTTAAGGTCTTTATTGATTGGTATGAAATCCTTGTTTTTGTAAAATGGTTTCAACCTTTATGGCAAACCAAGCTAAGTATGCAAAGCAAAATACAGTAATCCAGTAGCTGGAGTGAATATCAGTTACATCAGCTAAATAACCTTGTAAAGGAGGAATTAATGCCCCTCCAAGAATCATCATAATCAGAAAAGCAGAGCCCTGTCCGGTAAACTTTCCTAGCCCTGTTATGCTTAAAGCGAAAATACAAGGCCATCCAATGCTACAACACAAACCACCACTGATGAAAGCAAACATGGCAACCTGTCCTTCGGTAAAAAGTCCGACTAACATAGCTAAAATACCTCCGGCAGAAAAAATAAACAACATGCGTGCAGGCTTTTCCTGAGCTAAGAAACTTCCGGCAATTAAAGCAGCAACACAAAGACTATAGGGCAACAGATTGGTAATTTCGTTGCCACGAAGGTAATTTGCCAAAAGAACAATGATATAAGCAACTATCGGTAAAACAATCATAAGTAGCTTTTTTGTTGATGGCTTAAAATTAAAAGCGCTTATGGCACCCGTCCAGCGACCAATCATGAGGCTGCCCCAATATAGAGAAATATAAGGCGATATTTGTGCCGTAGAAAGTCCACCGAACTGCGGCAATGCCAGAAGGGCACCCATATTACTTTGAATGGTTACTTCTACTCCAACATAAACAAATATTGCAAGCATGCCCCATCGCAGTTGAGAAAATTTTAATGCCCCTAGTCCGGGTTCAAACTTTTCTGTGCTGTGTACTTTAGGAAGTTTAGCAACAGCAAGCAACAATGCAGCCAGTAAAAAAACACCTGTCAGAATATAATAAACTGTGTCAACAGATTCTACCGTGGCGCTGGAAGCAGCTTCGGGACTAAGGTTGCCAAACAAGACTAAACTAACTAAGATTGGACCTAAAAGTGTTCCGAAAGAATTAATACCACCACCAAGGTTTAGTCTATGCGCACCGGTTTCGGCAGTGCCTAATGCTGTAACAAAAGGCTGTGCTGCGGTTTGCTGAAGAGAGAATCCTAAGGCAATGACAAAAAATGCTGATAAGATAAAACTAAAAGACCCCGAACCTACAGCAGGAATCATTAGCAAAGATCCTGCAACAGAAATCAACAATCCTGCTATGACTGCTTGTTTATATCCTAACTTGTTGAGAATATCAACCCGGAATAACTGTGAGCTAAACCACAATAATAGTGAGCCGATAAAATATGCTGCATAGAATGCTGTGTCTATTAACTGAGATTGAAATTGCGACAGGTTAAAGTGCGACTTACAAAATGGAATAAAAATACCATTTGACGCTGCCACAAAACCCCAAAAGAAAAATACTGTTATGATTGTTGCTAATGCACCTGCATTGGAAGATGATTTCATTTGATGTAGATTATTGAACCAAACATCAGCATAAAAAATTATTGCAATTTATAACAACCAGGAAGTTTTCCGCTAAAGCATGTTAACAAATGCCTCACTCCTCTTCATTGTCGTGAAGTTCAATGAGGGGTTCGCTTATTATTTCTTTGCGGCTTACCCATTTGTTGATTGAGAGTAAGAGCGAAGGCAATAAAATCAAATTAGTGATCATGGCAACTAACAAGGTGATTGAAATAAGCAATCCTAAGGCAGCAGTGCCTCCAAAATCGGAAGCAGCAAAAATACTAAACCCAAAAAACAGAATCACAGCAGTATAAATCATTGAAAAGCCTGTATCCATAATTGTAACAGAAATTGCATCACTAATGGATCTTTTATTTTGCTTTAATTCTTGCCTGTATTTTGACAGAAAATAAATGGTACCATCGCTGGATATACCAAAAGCTATACTAAAGATAAGGATTGTTGAAGGCTTAAAACGAATGTCAAAAAAGCCCATAATGCCGGCTGTAATAACCAAAGGAATCAAGCACGGCAACTTGCTGAGTAAAATAATTCCGATAGAACGAAACAATGCCATTCCAACAATAGTAATCAGCAGGATTTCAATTATCAGACTTTCATAAAGGTTGTAAAGCAGGTAGTCATTTCCTTTTAAAAACATCAGACTATGTCCCGTTAGTTTTACATGATATTGTGAACTATCAAAAATAGAATCAACCTTTGGTTGAATGTCGGCCAACAATGTTTTAATTTTCTTTGAACCTACATCTGCCATTTGCATACTGATGCGTGTGTACTGATGTGTTGAGTCAATAAATGACTTTAGTCTGTTCTCGTTTCCCTTAACTGTAGAAGTATAATCATTTAAACTTTTTAGTTCACTGATGCCGGGTAAAACATAATACTTAGGTTCTCCACCACGATAAGCCTGATAGCTGAATTTCAACGCTTCGGTTATTGATAATGCCTTGCTCAACTCAGGATAGTTTTCCAATTGCTTTTGCAAAGCTTTCATCTTATAAAGCACACGGCCATTATTATCAAAAACTCCATTTGGCTTTTTTGTGTCAATAAAAATCTCAAATGGCAATACTCCTTTAAAATTCTTTTCGAAAAAATGCATGTCGGTGTAAACAGGATTTTTTCGAGGTAAATCATCTACCACATATCCGGTGACATCAATTTTTGTCATACCGTAAATTGCTAATAGTGTTAACGATACTATTGCAACATAAATCTGTTTTCTTTTATGATGAACAATAAAATCAACCCATTCAAGAATTTTACGCATTCTTTTTCCTTCAAGATGTCGCATTTGCCTTACAGAAGGCGGTGGCAGAAAGCTCAGGATTATCGGAATAAAAATCAATGTTATAAAATAGGTTACCATAACATTGAGTGCTGCAATAGCACCAAACTGTGTAAGGAAAGAGCTATTTGTAAAAACCAACACTCCAAATCCAATAGCTGTGGTTATGTTGGCTAAAAAAAGCGAGATTCCCACAGTTGAAATCATTCGTGCTAATGCTTTAATTCTGTTGCCATGTCTTGCATATTCACTATGGTATTTGTTGATGAGGAAAATACAATTGGGCACACCGATAACCATTATCAGTGGTGGGATTAACGCAGTCAGAATGGTAATTTTATAGTTAAATAATTCAATACTTCCCATACTCCAAACCACACCAATAGCTACCACTAGAATCGAAAACACAACGGATGAGATGGTTCTGAAAAACATCCAAAGAATAAATGCAGTTATAACTACAGCCAGTATCAGGAATAACTTCAACTCATGCGAAACCTTCTCCATAACGGCAGTACGAATGTATGGCATGCCGGAATAATGCAATTTAATATTATGCAACCTACCGAAGGCATCTGCTTCTTTTTTAATTTCATTAACAATATCAATACGGTGTTTGCTGTCAAGATCCTTCTTGCGGAATGTAATTGCCATAACATTGGCATGAGTCTCATGATTCAAAATCAACCCATCATAAAACGGAAGTTGATAAATGCGATCACGAATACTGTCGATTTCTGATTGTCGTTGCGGCAAGGTTTTGACTAATCGTACAAAATCAAACTTTTGTAGCGAATCATTTCTGACAACATCATACAAATCACCAATAGAGAGCACATTTTGTATGCCATTCATTTTTCTGATTTTTTCTGACAACAGAAACCAGCTATTGAATTTTTCAATCTGAAATATAGTGCTGTCTGCAAAACCAATAACCATAACACTGCCATCTTCTCCGAACTTCTGTTTAAAATTTTCATATTCAACATAGGCCGGATCGGTTGCTGGCAAAACTCTGATAAACTCATACGACAATTTAATGTTCAATGCCTTATAGGCCATAAACACTGTAAGCAACAACAATATTACGATGAATGCAATACGGTTTCTTAAAATCTTATTCGCTAAAAATTTCCACATGAACGGAGCAAAGATAGTTAAAGCATTTTTTACAGTCTAAAGCACAATTACAACCCAATTTGAAAGCCTGCAGCAAAAATATATTCTCCTGCAAAAAAATGATGATGTGCACGGCCATCACCCACTGTCAGAACATTTGTAAAGTTGGCAAAAGCACCTTTAAGGCTTGTCTCAACAAAAAAATATTTCATCAAATCGTAGCGGAAACCTGCATCAACACCGAAAACATAGCCTGCAATATGAAATTTATTATCCAATCTATTACCAAAAATTGTCACATCCGTTCTTGGAATTACCAGTCCGCCACCGGCTTTTAAAATCAATTGTAATCTGTGATTTTTTGAAGCAGATGAAAGAAGGCAATAGCGTTTCATCAGGTTGGCCATTAAAAAATTTGCACCATTAGTATGTTCAAACATCAGAAAATCTTTACCAACCAAGGTATCCTGATCATAGTACGTGCCATTGATGTTACCTTTTAGATGTAAATTCTGATTGTTGGTCATAATGTATTTAGTATGATCAAATGCAATCTCGATTCCTAAATCATGTTTATCACCAAAAAAATATCCTGCCCGATATACATATTGTGGAATAGAAATGGCTGAACCAAAAACATATTTTAACCCGGGCTTATCATGTGCCTTTGCATCATATAAGGTAAAATCATAACCACCAAAATCATTCCCTTTCAAATGTAAGTCGCTTTTTGAATACCAATCGAGATTGTAACCCCAGGTTAAATAAAAAGTCCCTTTTCCATGTTTAAATAAGGGAGTGCAATGACAATCTTTTTCACCGGCAAAACAATTTGCAGTAATTAAAAGAGCAACACAAAAAGCAATAATCTTTTGCATATTATTATCAAATAAATGGCGCAAAGCTACGTGAAAATCAAAACCATTTTCTTTATTTTATGTTTCTTTGCATAATATTAGGATTTGAGTATGACGAGCAGTATAATTTTAAAATCAGCTGTTGATTCTGAGTTGAAAGCCATTGCACAGAAAGTAATTAATGACGAGAGAATTACCCCGGAAGAAGGAATAAAACTTTACGAAACGGGTACCCTTGGCTTTTTAGGGAGTTTGGCAACCTTGGTAAGAACCCGCAAGAATAAAAATTTCACCTACTTCAATAAGAATATTCATATTGAACCAACAAACGTTTGTGTTTTTTCATGCAAATTTTGCAGCTATAGTAAAGACTACAAACACCGTGAAGACGGCTGGGAACTTACCATTGAAGAAATGCTGGAGAAAGTAAGGTCTTATCCGCAAGGATCAATTACAGAAGTGCATGTTGTAGGTGGAGTGCATCCTAAAATGGATTTACATTATTTTGCAGGTTTACTAAAAGAAATTAAAAACATCAATCCTTTACTTCACATTAAAGCATTTACAGCTGTTGAATTGGAATACATGTTTCGCAAGGCTAAAATGACAAATTCGGAAGGGCTGCAATATCTAAAAGAGCATGGATTAGATAGTATTCCCGGTGGTGGTGCTGAAATATTTGATGAGGAAATTCGTAATAAAATCTGTGCTGATAAATGTACTGCTGATCAATGGTTGAGTATTCATCAGGCAGCACATCAATTAAACATACCTTCCAATGCAACGATGTTATATGGCCATTATGAAGACTATTCACACCGCATTGACCATATGTACAGATTAAGAAACCTTCAGGATAAGACTAATGGATTTCAGACTTTTATTCCATTAAAATTCAGAAATAAAGACAATGAAATGAGTCATTTGGAGGAAACTACTCAGATAGAAGATTTAAAAAATTATGCTGTTGCTCGTATTTTTTTAGATAATTTTCAGCATGTAAAAGCCTATTGGCCTATGATAGGCAGAGCCACGGCACAGCTATCACAAAATTTTGGTGTTGACGACATGGATGGTACAATTGATGACTCCACACGCATATACACTATGGCCGGTTCCGAAGAACAAAATCCAACTTTATCCACTCAGGAATTAGTGGATTTAATTTCGCAGAATGGTTTTGTAGCTGTTGAACGTGATACACTGTACAATCATTTGAGGGTTTATGAAAATGCTTCGGTAGCTAATTGAAAGAATTATTGTGCTGAATAAAACTGAGCCATTAAAAGACAACATAACAATAGTAGGTGCTGGTCCTGCAGGTGCAACTGCATCCATGTTTCTTTCTTCGTTTGGCATTAAACATACACTCATTGATAAAGCTGTTTTTCCGCGTGACAAAATTTGTGGCGATGCATTAAGCGGGAAAGTTTTACCTGTTTTGAAAAAGCTTAATCCCGGTTTGATTCAAGAGTTATTAGTACAAAACGAAAATTGTCTTGGAAGCAATGGAATATTATTTGGTGCACCTAATGGCAAAACTTTAGAAGTGCCATTTAAATCTGTACATTCTACCATAAATCATGCTCCCGGTTATGTGAGTAAGCGTATTGATTTCGATTACTCACTTATTAAATTATTAAACCCCGAGTATTGCAATTTCCTGCAAGGCTATGAAGTAAAGAAAATAACAAAAAGAGAAGAAGAAGTTACACTGAATGTTATAAATACACAACGAAATGAAACGTACAATGTAAGTTCCTCGTTGGTTATTGCCTGTGACGGTGCACATAGCATTTTCAATAAATTATTTCCGGATCATAAACTCGATGCCAGACATTATTGCGGAGGCGTAAGAGCATATTATTCAGGTGTAAAAGGATTTCACAAAGAGAATTTTATTGAGCTCCATTTTCTTAAAGAAATGTTACCCGGATACTTTTGGATATTCCCGCTGCCCAATGGCATGGCCAATGTTGGCGCTGGTATGCTGACACATGCTATAAGCTCAAAAAAAGTAAATCTGAAAGAAGCCATGCAGCTTGCCATTAAGAACAATCCTTCCATAAAAGATCGTTTTAAAGATGCAAACATTATCGGCAACATTGATGGTTGGGGATTGCCTTTGGGTTCTAAAAAAAGAAAATTATCCGGCAGCAGAATCATTTTATGCGGAGATGCAGCAAGTATGATTGACCCATTCAGTGGTGAGGGTATCAGCAATGCCATGTATTGTGGTATGCGTGCAGCCGAAACAGCGCGTGATGCTGTAAGCAACAGCGACTATTCTGATAGTCTATTGTCGGGCTATGATCAATTCATCTACAACAGGCTTTGGAATGAACTAAAATTGAGCCATACGCTTCAGAGGCTGTGCAACTATCCAACACTATTTAATTTTGTAGTTAATAAAGCATCGAAAAACGAAACTTTTCGTCAGACCATTAGTTGCATGTTTGATGATATTGATTTAAGAGAAAAGCTGCGTAAGCCGTCTTTTTATTTTAAAATGCTTTTTGGCTGATAGCAATTGTTTTGTTTCAAATTAATAATAAACATCAATAAAAAAGCCCCTTGCGGGGCTTTTGCTTATTTGATTCCAAAAACTTTTTTTGTTTCGTTAATTGCATTTAGCTCTTCCCATGGAAAAAGTTTTACTTTAATCTTTTTCTCGTTTGCTTGTCCTTTATTGTAAACTTTTTCAACTGTTTTAGATTCGCGACCCATGTGACCGTATGCTGCCGTCTCTAAATAAATTGGGGAACGAAGATTAAAACGTTTCTCAATAAAATATGGACGCATATCAAACTCTTTCATCTTTGAAAGTTTATTGGATATCTCACCATCAGTCATTTTTACCTTTGCAGTACCATAGGTGTTTACATACAAACCAACGGGTTGTGCTACTCCAATAGCATAAGCTACCTGCACAAGAACTTCGTCACATACACCTGCAGCTACAAGATGCTTTGCAATATGTCGTGTTGCATAAGCTGCACTGCGGTCAACTTTTGAAGGATCTTTTCCACTAAAAGCACCACCACCATGTGCACCTTTTCCGCCATAAGTATCCACAATAATTTTTCTGCCTGTAAGTCCGGTATCACCATGTGGTCCGCCAATCACAAATTTTCCTGTTGGATTAACGTGATATTTAATTTTATCATTAAACAACACCTGAACTCTCTTAGGCAGTTTTTTAAGAATACGTGGAATTAAAATATTGATAACATCTTGTTTGATTTGTTTTTGCATGGCTGCTTCTTTTGCAAAGTCATCATGCTGCGTAGAAATCACGATAGCATCAATACGTTGAGGCTTGTTATCATCACTATACTCAATAGTTACCTGAGATTTTGCATCAGGACGAAGATATTTCATTACCTTACCTTCTCTGCGAATAGCAGAAAGTTCGCGAAGTAATAAATGTGCCAGCTCAATGGCTAAAGGCATGTAGGTGTCTGTCTCGCGGCAGGCATATCCAAACATCATTCCCTGATCACCTGCACCTTGCTCTTCGGGCTTCTTGCGCTCTACTCCCTGATTGATGTCTGTACTCTGTTCGTGTATAGCAGAAAACACTCCGCAAGAGTGTGCTTCAAACATATACTCACTCTTAGTATAACCAATTTCCTTGATAACTTTTCGTGCAATATCCTGAACATCTAAATAAGCATTTGATTTTACCTCACCTGCAAGCACTACCTGACCTGTAGTTACTAAAGTTTCGCAAGCAACTTTTGAAGTTGAGTCGTATGCTAAAAAATTATCAATTAAAGCGTCTGAAATCTGATCGGCTACTTTATCAGGATGTCCTTCTGATACCGACTCTGAAGTAAATAAATATGGCATGATTGAAATTTTGATTTAAGGCTGCAAAAGTAACCATATTTATGAAATCAAAAATCAAATTGTTCAATACATTTTCAGTGTTATTAACAAAACAAAAGCGTTCCGCACCTTTTTCCTTCAATTAGAAAATCGGCTGACTATTATCATTCACTTAAATAATTGTAATGTTATGAAACCACCTTACGGCAGTTTTTTATAAAGTCCAAAATGACTATAAAATCAAACACCAAGGATTTGACGTTTCTGGACATTAAATTCTTCATCTGTAAGGTAGCCTTTCTCTTTCAGGCGCGCCAGTTTCTCTATCTGATCGAGTTTAAAATCCAAAGCATCATGCGAAGCTGACAAGATTCCTTCAGGCGATACTTTTATGACCGGTTCAGGTTTTAGTTCAACAGACATTGCAACAGGAACTTGCTGCACTACTCTGCTTTGTTCAATTTTTGCTGCTGGTTTTTCATTATCAGGAGTGTTCAACAGCATTTTTTTGGCAACGGGTTTTCTCAGTAGAAAAAACAAGGAAAGTATGAGCCCTACAGCAACTAAAGAGTTGAATACAATTAGCACAATGTTTTTCTCATTCAAAGCTTTGTTGTCAGCCATTAAAGCATCAAATCGTGCCTGTAAGGTTTTATTAGTTATAATCAGACTGTCTGATTTGTTTAAAAGCTGGCCAAAGGCGCCATCCTTAGCTTTTAAGGCATCATTGAGGTTGGATACCCTGTTTTGCGCAATAAAGAGTGCATCATAAATACTGTCGTTGGCAACTGTTACTGTTTTGCCATGAACAGTTTTTATGATAGTTTTTGGTTTCAGGTTAGCCTGTTTTTCAAGATCCTTGTTTTCATTCTGCAAAATATTCACAGTGTAGTTTGCAGATAGAATAATTTTATCATCAAGCTCAAGAAGTTTGCGTATTAAAGCCTGAAATTCTGCTGTTGCATTTTTGTTCTTAAATGCCTTGTCAGACTTGAGCATTTCATCAATTTGTTTTTGAACATTTTTGCGTTCAACAACAAAATTATTATATTCATTTTGCGAAAATGCTGTCAGGCTAAAAACAAAACACAGCCAAATTGTAAAAAAAACTTTCATGAATTTTAATCTTTTTTCTTAAAACCTTACATTTTTCGTGCCACCAATGTAAGAACCGTTTCAACGGCTACGGTTTCTCCGCGTTGATTGGTTACTTCCACATCCCATTCTACTACTCCTTGCGGCACTTGACCTTCGCGGTCTTCCTTTTTGGTTTTCGACTTACAAGTTAATCTTACCTGAATGGTATCACCTACATATACAGGCTGCGTAAAGCGTAAATTATCCAATCCATAATTTGCCAATACAGGACCTTTCTTTGGGTCAACGAACAAGCCTGCGGCTGCCGAAATAATGAAATAGCCATGGGCTACCCTTCTTTCAAAAATAGAGCCTTCGAGTGAAGTTTCATCGGTATGTGCATAAAAATTATCACCACTAATTCCGGCAAAGTTTACAATATCAGCTTCTGTAATGGTTCTTTTATGAGTGATTAATGTATCGCCAATTTTAAGGTCATCGAAATATTTTCTGAATGGGTGGATTATATCTTCTGTAATGGCTGCTCCTTTAAGGAAGGTATTGCAAATATTTGAAAGCGTTGTAGGTGAGCCTTGTAAAGCCGTTCGCTGCATAAAATGCTTCACCCCTCTTATTCCTCCCATTTCTTCTCCACCACCGGCACGACCCGGACCACCATGAATAAGTTGTGGCATAGGTGAACCATGCCCTGTACTTTCGGCTGCACTGTGACGATTGATAACTAACATTCTACCATGATATGCAGCAGTATTTAAAACAACCTGTCTGGCAATATTATCATCAGCAGTGAACAAAGAGCCTACAAGACTGCCTTTGCCCATTTTAGCTAATGTAATAGACTCCTCAGTACTATCATAAGGCATAATGGTAGTGACAGGACCAAATGCTTCAATATCATGTGGCTCGGCTGATGCCAATGGTTTTTTACAATACAAAAGCATCGAAGGCATAAAAGCTCCTTTTTCTTTATCTGCACCTGTAACTTCAAAGTTTTTAAGATCGCCAAAAGCTACCTCACACACATTCATAAGTTTGGAGACTTGAGCGGTTACATCTTTAACCTGGCTTTTGCTTGCCAATGGCCCCATACGAACCCCTTCAACAGATGGATTGCCTAAGCGAATATCTGTCAATCTCTTTTTAAGCGCATTTGCTACTTCATCAGCATATTTTGAAGGAACAATTGTTCTTCTGATAGCTGTACATTTTTGTCCTGACTTAGCAGTCATTTCGCGTGCGACTTCCTTTATAAAAAGCTTAAACTCTTCTGTATCGGGTGAGGCATCCTGACCCAAGATACTGCAATTTAATGAGTCGGCTTCCATGGTAAAACGCACTGAATTGTCAATTATGGCAGGCTTCTGACGCAGCATACGTCCGGTTTCTGCACTTCCTGTAAAAGTCACCACATCCTGACAGTTTACATGGTCTAAAATATCTCCGGCACTGCCACAAATCAATTGCAATGCACCGGCAGGCAATATGCCAGAGGCAATAATTTCTTTCACCATCAACTCTGTAAGATATGAGGTTGCGGTGGCAGGCTTGATAATGGCAGGCATGCCGGCAACAATTGTTGGAGCCAACTTTTCGAGCATTCCCCAGCAAGGGAAATTAAAAGCATTGATGTGAATGGCAACACCTTCAAGAGGCACGCAAATATGCTGACCGATAAATGTTCCATTCTTTGATAATGGCTCTATATTTCCTTCTACCAGAAAAGTTTCATCCGGCAACTCGCGCCTGCCCTTACTGGCATAGGCAAACAAGGTTCCAATACCTCCTTCAATATCAATCCAGGAGTCGGTTCGGGTAGCACCTGTAGCTGCCGATAGTTGATAAAATATTTCTTTCTTAGCCATTAGGTGCATTGCCAATGCTTTTAGCTTCCTTGACCTCTCATGAAAAGTTAAAGCACGCAGTGCTGGTCCGCCCACAGTTCTTGCATATTCTAACATAGCTTTAAAATCTAGTCCTTGGGAAGAAGCTATGGCTATTTGTTCACCTGTAACTGCATGAAACAATGGTGTTCCACTACCGGTGCCTTCAACCCACTCTCCGGCAATATAATTTTTTAATCTCATTTGCTCTGAAAAAATGTTTTTATTCGAAGGCGTGAAATTATAGAATCTAACTCAATATAACATGATTCACTACTGCTGAATATCAAAAGCAGAATGTGCATAACCCCATCATTCTATTCTTAACAACTATTGTTAATCAAACATTAATAATTCAGTAATATTCAATCATTCTTTACCTTATTTTTGCCCATTGAAAAATCAAAATATTTTTCAGCTGATTTTATGCTGATAAATTAACAATTATGCGGAAACCAAAAGTTTTAATGCTAGGATGGGAATTTCCACCGGTAATAAACGGTGGACTTGGTGTTGCCTGCCATGACCTGTGTCTGGCTATGGTAAAGCACGCAAAAGTGTCCATGGTTATCCCTAAAAGTAATCCTGATTTTGTAATTAAAGACCTTAACCTCATTGGGCTGAATACAATAGATTCAAGAACCCTTAAACAAGTTAACTATAAGGAAGAATATAAAACTTTTGAAGATGTACATTTTATTCCATCTGCCTTAAATCCATACTATACAGACAGAAAAGCAGCCTTCGAAATACCGGGTATTGATGTGGAATCGCAATACATGAAAGAGGTAAAGATTGGCAATCGCCATGCAAAAGTTTTTCATATTGACGATCTTTATGGAGGTGATGTTATAGAAAAAGTTACGGTTTTTGGCGAACTTGCTGCACGTTTAGCTCTGACATTGGATTTTGATATTATCCATGCTCACGATTGGATGACCATGTTGGCAGGAATGGAAATAAAAAAACAAAGTGGTAAACCCTTGGTGGTTCATGTACATTCTCTGGAAGTTGACCGTGGCGGTGTAAACAGTCAAGGATGGGTTTATCAGATGGAAAAAAGAGGCATGCTTGAAGCAGATGTGCTGATGCCTGTGAGTAACTTCACCGGAAATATCATCAACGAATATTATGGTATTGACTACAGAAAAATATTCCCTGTGCATAATGGCATCAGAGAGGTAAAACCATTTAGAAGTAAAAGCCCTTATAAAGAGAAAATAGTACTTTTTGTAGGACGTTTAACAAGGCAAAAAGGTCCGGAATATTTTGTAGATATTGCCGCTAAAGTTTTAGAAAAAAATCAAAATGTGCGATTTATCATGGCCGGTACAGGTGATGCACAGAGCAGAATTTTAGAAAAAGTTGCACAGAACAAAATAGGCCATCGCTTTCACCTTGCTGGATTTCTTGGATTAGACAAAGTACGCTATCTGCTTTCCATTGCTGATGCCTATTGTATGCCATCGGTGAGTGAACCATTCGGTCTTTCTGCCGTGGAAGCTGTACAGTTTGATGTACCTGTTGTCATCAGCAAACAATCAGGTGTATCTGAAGTTCTTTCCGGTGCGCTGAAATTTGATTTTTGGGACATCAATCAGGCTGCTGAATACTTGCTTGGCTTATTGGATAACGACATCCTGCACAATCAGGTTGTTAAAGATGCACAAAAAGATCTTGAAGAAATCAGTTGGGATATTGCTGCCAACAAAGTTATTGAAGGTTACAAAAAATTCAAACTGGTTTAAATTTTTAAAACTTTATTTTAAAAATTAATTTTGCAAAACAATTCAACAATAAAATAACAAATATGAACCTACCTGCTGATTTAAAATACACCAAAGAACATGAGTGGATTAAAATAGATGGCGACATGGCAACAATTGGAATTACCGACTTTGCACAAGGCGAGTTGGGCGACATTGTTTATGTTGACATCAACACCTTAAATGAATCTTTAAAAAAGGACGAAGTTTTTGGAACTGTTGAAGCCGTAAAAACTGTGTCTGATTTATTTATGCCTGTTGATGGTACCATTGTTGAAATAAATCCAAAACTTACAGATGCACCGGATAGTGTAAATAAAGACCCCTATGGTAATGGTTGGATGGTAAAAGTAAAAATAGCTGATGCCTCACAACTAAGCGTCCTTCTTACCGCTGAAGGCTATGCTGCAATTGCAGGTGCCTGATACCATTTAATGAGTCGTCATTACTTTGCACCCATAATTTGGGGTTTATTTATTTTTATTCTCTGTGCCATTCCCGGTAAAAATCTACCCCAATACTCATGGGCTGAATTATTTTCGGTGGATAAGATGGTTCATTTTACATTATTTTTCATACTCATTGTACTCTTAAAAAAAGCCTGGCTTCTTATATCTAATGGAGTGCATTCTCACAACTTGCTTGCTATAACAATTGGCGTTATTTATGGAGGAAGTTTAGAGTTGATGCAATCCTACTTTTACACGGACAGAAGTGGCAGTTGGTTTGATTTTTTAGCCAACGGTATAGGGGCAATTTGTGGAGTGTTATTCTTTGGAAAACTTATTGACGAAAAAGGTCGCTGGAAATTCAGTAAAAAAGTCCGGTAATTACTGCTTCACAAAAACTGCTTTTATTTCACTGATAATTAAATCATCCATGCTCATAATTTTGTTTTTGAAGCATTGAGGGTGTTTAATTACCAAGTCCAGAAAATATGGTGAATGCGACTCTTTGTAATAGCTGATTTTACATTTATTCTGGAAAGTCTGTTTAAACAACTTTCTGAATTGGTCAATATGCCATCGGTTTAGAGTAGCATCAATGCTGAATTTATCATTGACATACATATTTATCCAGCTATTTAGAAAATGCTTATCGAACAAAAAATGACAATAGGGTATGCCAACAAAATTATAGGCATGAGCACCATAAGGGGAATGATATAATGGGGCAAAGTGTACAAAAATTAATCCACCCGGTTTTAAGACTCGGATTGATTCCTCAAACACTTTTTGCGGGTCAGGAAAATGTTCGAAGCAGTTATATGAAAAAATAAAATCGAATGAATGGTCTTCAAACTGAAGTTCTGCAGCATCCATTTTCATCAGGTTCACCCCGGAATCGTGTGCACGCTGGTCAAAGTCATCATCTCTAAATTCAATGGCTGTAACCTGTTTGCCGCGCTCCTGTAATGAAGAACTTACCATGCCATCACCGGCACCTAACTCAAGTATTTTATTGTAGGATGTCCTGGTGTGATTATGCATTATACCAATTAAATCTTCGGCACGTTGAATTCCTCTTTCTCTGATTGAAACGGCATCATACAACACAGGGTCACCTACCGGAAACTGATTAAACAAAGGCTCAAAATGATTTTCATCAAGCACCTCAGCAGGTCCTTTAACCATGGCAATTGAGCGGGCAGCTTTAAATAACTTTTGCTCGTAATAAAAATCCGATACCATTTGTCTGGTAGCATCCGGTAAAATTCTCTTGGCAATATTGGCTAACACTGTGGCTCAGGTTTAATGCGTTCAAAAGTAAAGCAAGTGTTACTCTTAAAATTGAATTGTTAATAAGTTTTAGACGAAAAATAAACCGAAATAAAAGTTGTAGCATGTAATCGTGTTAGTTTACAAGACTTTTGACTTTTGCTGAAGGCAATTTAGATGTTTGACATCAGTTGCAGACAAATGAATTTGTTTATAAATATAGGATAGAAATCCCATTCAAATCAAAAAAACCATTGGCTCAATACCACTCTCGGGCACAAAATCACGATGTTAATAGTACAAATGGGTTGAAGAAATGACAATGCCGGCTGCATAAAAACATAACTTGATTTAACAAATGCTTTGATATTTCTTCATCAAAAATTATCTTTGCAGAAAATATCACTCCCTCCTATTTTATCAACTGAATGAACAGAGAAGAAATAATAAAAACTACAAAACGTTTTTTATCGGAAGAATTTGAAGTAGATGAAACTTTAATAGAAAATCAGAAAAATCTGAAAGATACTTTAGAATTAGACAGTCTTGATTATGTTGATCTGGTTGTTGTAATAGAAGAAAATTTTGGTTTTAAAACTTCAGGAGAAGATTTTAAAAGCATCAGCACGTTTGAAGATTTCTACAATTTTGTAGAGCGCAAACTTACCGCTATGGCCTGATACAATGGCACAATGGGACGGCCGTAGCAGAGGCACTGTTTTTGGTTATCGCATTTTTATTTCCCTTATTCAATTTGGTGGTGTTAAAGCCGCTTACTTTCTTTTGCGATTTGTTACTTACTACTATTTTTTATTCGCTTCAAAGCCTAAGAAAATTCTCATAAATTTTTATCAAAAAGCTTTAGGGGTTAATATTAATACTGCTAGAAACCTATGTAGAAGAAATTTTTATTTCCTTGGGCAGACCTTAGTTGACCGTACGGCTTTCTTACTTGGAAAAGGCAATGTTTTCAGTCATGATTTTGAAAATGAGAATTTTCTTGTTGAAATGCAAGAGCAGAAAAAAGGTGGCATACTCATCAGTGCACATATTGGCAACTGGGAAACAGCCGGAAATCTTCTCAAGTCAAGGGTTTCGTCAACAATTCACGTATTGATGGTTGATGCGGAAGCAAAAAAACTAAAACAATATCTGGATAGCAGCACCGGTGGTTCACAATTCTCAATTATTTCTGTGAAAGACGATCTTTCCCATATCGTAAAAGTAAATAATGCATTAGCCGCCAATGACCTAATTGCCATGCATGGCGACAGGTATTTGCCGGGTACAAAAACCATTGAACTGGATTTTTTGGGTGGAAAGGCAAAGTTTCCCTATGGTCCTTTTTTACTGGCATCACGCTTTAATGCACCTGTCACCTTTGTTTTTGCTCTGAAAGCTAATGACTTTCACTATGAACTTAGTGCAACAATGCCTATTACTGAAAAAAAATTGCCTGAAGAAATTGCAGCACTATATGTTAATGAATTGGAAAAAAAAGTGAAAAAATATCCTGAACAATGGTTTAATTATTACGATTTTTACAGCCAATGATTATTGAAAAAGAAAATATTAAAAGCTATATTCCACAGCGCTACCCGTTTGTCATGATTGACAATCTTATTCATGCAAATGAGTCAGGATTTTCAAGCTCTTTTCATGTAAATGGAGAAAATATTTTTAGCGAAAACGGATATTTGACAGAACCGGCTTTGATAGAAAATATTGCTCAAACCTGTGCTGCAGGTTTTGGATATATTAACCGGCAAAATAATGAAGGCTCATCTATCGGTTATATTGGTTCTATCAGCAAACTTACTGTACATCAATTACCGGAGTATGGCACAACCATAAAGACAACAATTGAAATCACTAATACGCTTGGCAATATTTTTTTAATAAAAGGAAGAAATACTTGTAATGAGAATTTATTGGTAGAATGTGAAATGAAAATAGCCCTTGCATGAAACAGCTTTTACAAGTCGAAATTCCAATTAAAGTAAGATTCAGTGATACCGATGCAATGGGCGTGGTATGGCATGGAAATTACCTGCGTTTTTTTGAAGATGCCCGCGAAGCATTTGGAATAAAATATGGTCTCTCCTATCTTGATGTTTATCATCGTGGGTTTTTCACACCCATTGTCAAATCATCGGTTGAACATAAATCACCAATAAACTATGGCGAAGAAGTTGTGGCAATTGCAAAATTTCACCCGACACCATCAGCAAAAATTATTTTTGATTTTGACATCCTGAATAAAACTACCAAAAAACTTAGTGCTAAAGGTCATACCACACAGGTTTTTCTAAGTGTAGTTGAACGCGAAATGGAATTGGTGAAACCACCATTTTATGTTGAATGGGAAAATTCTTTAGGCATTAAACATTAACCAGTGATATATATAGGTTCGGAAACCATAATTGGCCCTAATGGCAATTTAAAAGATTGTTTTAATAAGATTGCCGAAAAAAAATCAGGTGTTAGCAAGATAACAGCTAATGGTTTTAATGGTGAATCGTTCTATTGTTCTATGTTTTTAGAGGATCGTCCCGACTTTAACACATTGGCTGCACAAGTTATTGAACAGTTATTACAAAAATCGAAAGCTAAACTTCTGCCTGAAGAATCAACACTCCTTATCATCAGCACCACCAAAGGCGATCTGTCAATAGGATTTGAAAATGCAATTGTCAGTCCGGCAAAATTTCTTTATGATAAATTTAAACTCAAACATTTTCCATTCATCATTTCCAATGCTTGTGCTTCAGGTGTTATGGCCATCAATGCAGCAGCAGCTTTTATAGAAAACAATCAATATCAGAATGTAATTGTATTAGGTGTTGATATGATATCCGATTTTATTGTTTATGGTTTTCAATCACTATATGCCATTAGCGATGAACCTTGCAAACCTTTTGATAGCGAAAGAAAAGGAATAAATTTAGGTGAAGGTGCGGGTGCAGTTTTATTATCTTCAAGCAAAGATGTTTTTACATCTACACCAGTGTGTTTTTTAGGTGGGAGCTCAAGCAATGATGCCAATCATATTTCAGGACCCTCAAGGACAGGAGAGGGATTATTTCGCTGCATAAATAAAACACTTAACGCTTCAGCCATTAAGCCTTTAGATATTGATTTCATCTCTGCACATGGTACAGCCACAGTATTTAATGATGAGATGGAAGCCATAGCTTTTAACAGGTTAGATATGCAACACATTCCAATAAACAGCTTCAAAGGATTTACAGGGCATACTCTTGGGGCTGCCGGTGTGATAGAAACAGCTTTATGCATAGCATGTATGCATGAAAACACATTACTTCCTTCTGCCGGTTATCATAACCAAGGTACTACGGTTGAACTTAACCTAATAAAAGAAGTTGTTTCTACTTCATTGACTACCGTTTTAAAAACAGCATCAGGTTTTGGGGGCTGTAATGCATCATTATTATTGCAAAAAATTAGATGAAAATAACAGGCTGCTGCAGAATATACCAAAACGAAGTTTTGCTCAATGGTAAAAAATATTTTACTGGGGATAACAAGCAGCCTGGTGAGCTTTCCATGCAACTGTACCGTTTCCTGAAAAAAGAGTATCCTAAGTTTTACAAAATGGATTTACTTACAAAAATGGGGTGGCTGGCAACCGAAATGGTTTGTCAAACAACACCTGAAATATCAAAATTTGCTGATGATGAAATTGCATTAATATTTGCAAACAGTCACTCTTGTTCCGAATCAGATGAGCGGTTTAATCATTCTTATAAAGTAGAAAAAAGCCCCTCACCGGCTCAGTTTGTTTATACTCTTCCAAACATACTATTAGGTGAGTTAGCAATAAGGAATAAATGGTACGGAGAAAATTTATTTACCATACTACCTCAATTTTCTGCTGAACATTTCAGTTCTCAAGCAGGCATTTTTGTTCCGCAAAAAGCTAAAGCGATACTCTGCGGCTGGGTCAACATTTTTCCTGTAATAGATGTATTTGTTTTCTTTGCAGAAGCAAACTCAGAAACATCACAAGGAAGTTTAGATAGTAAGTTAATTGAACATTGGTATAATATAATAAAGTGAAATGGATAATTTAAAAGAAGAATTAAAGAAACATTTAATTACACAATTAAATCTGGAAAACAATACACCGGCAGACATAAAGGATGAGGCTCCTTTATTCGGTGATAGCGGCTTAGGACTTGATTCGATTGATGCATTGGAATTGATAGTGCTTTTAGACAAACACTATCACATCAAACTCACAAACCCGGAAGAAGGTAAATCTGTATTCTATTCTATCAATACTATGGCAGAATACATTGAGAAAAATAAAAAGTAAATTGCGATGAAGGTTTTTGTTACCGGCATTGGTGTAGTTTCTGCAATTGGACTTACAGTTGATGAAAACTATCGTTCTTTATTAAATAAAAAGAGCGGTATAACTACATTACAACTATCGGTAGAGCAAAAATCTATTAAAGCCGGAAGTATTGCAAAATCAAATGCTGAACTAAAACAAATGTTATCCATATCTAATGGTTATTTTTCAAGAACTTCTTTACTTGGAATAATTGCTGCTGAACAAGCTATGGGTAAAAACTTCCACGATAAAAAGCTACGTACTGGTTTTATATCATCTACTTCTGTTGGCGGTATGGATGAAACAGAAAAATATTACAGACAGGTCTTAAAGAATCTGCCTGTTGATTATAATCTGACAAGAACTCACGACAGTGGAAATACCTCTGAAAATATTGCTGCATATCTAAAATTTTCAGGTTATATAAATACACTATCCACAGCATGTTCATCGGCAGCTAATGCCATTATGCTTGCAGCACGAATGATAGAACAAGGTAAATTGGACAGGGTTTTGGTTGGTGGCACAGACCCAATAACAGATTTTACAATAAAAGGATTTCAGTCGTTGATGATTTATGATGATGAATGGTGCAAGCCATTTGATCACAACAGAAACGGACTTAACTTAGGTGAAGGTGCAGGATTTTTATTATTAGAAAGTGAGCAAAGCATAAATATTTCTGACAATGCCCCCATTTGTATTTTAACAGGATGGCACAATGCTGCCGATGCTTATCATCAGACTGCTTCATCGCCTGATGGCAAAGGTGCAACTATTGCAATGAAAAATGCTTTGAATAAAGCAAATCTTGAGCCTGATGAAATATCTTACATTAATGCACATGGCACAGGAACAAAAAATAATGATCTGAGTGAATCCATTGCCATTAAAAATGTATTTGGTAAATCTATTCCGCCATTTAGTTCAACAAAAGCTTTTACAGGGCATACATTGGCTGCAGCCGGTGCAATAGAAGCAGTATATTCTGTTCTTGCAATTAAAAATTCAATGCACTTCTCCGGATTAAACTACAATGAGCCTTTAGCGGAAACACTCATGCATCCTGTTACAGAACCTACACCGGCATTAACAAAACATGTCATGTCCAATTCTTTCGGTTTTGGCGGAAATAATTCTTCACTCATTTTTTCTGGCATTTGATTATGTATTGTATTCAGTCTGCTGCCACAATTTCACATCAACCTTCGTTTGCTAACCTAGGCTTTTCTTCTCGACTAACAAAAGAGATTGAATCATTAATCAAACCCGATTATAAAGAGTTTGTTCCTCCTGCATTAATCAGACGAATGAGTGAGATACTAAGAATGGCTGTTGCCAGCAGTAATCTTGCATTAAAAGATGCAGGTATAGAACAACCTGATGCAATCATTACAGGTACAGGTTTAGGTTGTCTTTATGACACAGAAAAATTTTTAAATAATGCAATTACCATTGAAGGTGGCCTGCTCCCCCCTACTTCATTCATTCAATCTACTCACAACACTATCGCTGGACAGATTTCGTTGGTGCTTGGCAACCATCAGTATAACATGACGCATACACAAAACAGTCTGTCGTTTGAACATGCTTTGCTCGACACCATATTAATGCTTGATGAAAAAGATGGAAATATACTTGTTGGCAGTGCAGACGAGGCTATTGCAGCGCTTCAACCCATAGCAGCACATTTTAAGTTAAACACGTTTCCTCTGACTAGCGGTGCCTCGTTTTATGTAATCTCCAAAAACAGAAACGAAAAAACTTTAGCTGTTGTTGAAGCCTGTCATACTTCTGCATTTTATTCATCGCTGGAAAATGAAATAAAAGAATTCATGAGTACGACAGGCAATAAACAAATTGATTTCATTTTAAATGATGGACGCAACAAAGATGTGATGCGCTTAATAGAAGCTGTATTTCCCAACAAGTGCATCATTAATTATTCTGAAATTTGCGGATTGTATACCACAAACTCTGCCTTTGCAATGCATCTTGCAACTGATATAATTAGCAATAAGACCAAACAAGTTCAAGGTAAAACGATAAATTGCCACAATCGAGCTTTAATATTAAACACCTTACTGCCTGAACGGGCTGGATTCATAATGATAAAAAGTAATGAAGCATAAAATTGTATCCGCCATTTTTATTCTTTGCATTGTCGCATTATTTGTATCTCTTTTTCATGACAAATCGTTTTTTTATTTATTGGTGGCACTTATTCTAATTTATCTTACAATTACCGCTTTGGGTTCTTATCAAATTAAATGGAACTATTTTATAAAATCAATAAATGTTGGTAAATCGGAAGGTATATCACTGACTTTCGATGATGGACCTGATCCAAAAATCACTAAAAAAATATTAGATGTTCTTGAGTTGGCAGGTGCGAAAGCAACTTTTTTTGTGATTGGCGAAAAAGCCGAACAACATCCTGACCTTATTAATCTTATTATCAGCAAAGGTCACACTTTAGGCAATCACTCATGGTCACATCATGCAGGGATTGGTTTGTTTTCAAAACAAAAGTTGTTGGCAGAATTTAATCAATGCAGCCAAAAAATTGAAGAACTTACCGGAGAAAAAGTAACCTATCTCCGGCCTCCTTTTGGAGTAACCAACCCCAGATATGAATATGTACTGAAAAATACCGGACTAAGGTCTATTGGCTGGAGCATTAGAAGCTATGACACTTCAGAAAAAAATGAGCAGAAGCTTTTACACCGAATAACTTCACAATTGAACCAAGGATCAATTGTACTTTTGCATGATACAAAAGAAATTACACTTGCCATATTACCCGCTTTAATTAACTATTGTAATCAAAATAACATTACAATTAAACCGTTAGCTGAATTAATCGAAAAATGAGATTAACTATTGCACTTATACTATTCATCTGGATACCTGTTTTAGTTAATGCACAACAGGAACCTTTGAACAATCCGGAAGAATTTACAGAAAAGCTCAAACAAGCCAGCATTTCAAACAATTCAATTAAAGCTGATTTTGTTGAACAACGTTTTATGTCTGCGTTAAAAGAGCCTCAAACATCATTTGGTATTTTCTACTACAAAAAAGAAAACAAATTGCGTTGGGAAAAAACAAAACCAACAAGCTATGTTTTTATCAGTGAAAATAACAAAGTACGTGTAAAGGAAAACAATCATGAAAAAGATGTCAGTTCATATAATCAAGTTGTTGGAAGGATTAAAGATTTGATGTTAACTTTAGTGAATGGCGATTTTAGCAATGGCAAACAATTCGATCCACAATACTTTCAAACTAAATCAGAATATATTGTTAAACTAAAGCCAAGAAATAAGAGAATGAGTAACGCCTTTGATTATATACAACTTTCATTCAACAAAAAGAATTTATTACTTGAGGAATTGGCATTCTACGAAAAATCAGGTGACAGAAATATTATGAAGTTCTCAAATCAAATGGTAAACACAGAACTCAGTGATTCATTATTTAAAAACTTTTGATGTGCTGAAAGATTTCTACACTATCATCCATAAAGTGTCCGGGCAAAATATTGAATACCGGATAAAACTAAATCCTTCACATGAAATTTTTGAAGGTCATTTTCCGGGGCAACCGGTTACGCCAGGTGTGGTGTTAATTCAAATAACATCAGAACTTACAAAAAATGCAATTGCGCAAAATGTGAAGCTGAAGCAAATCATTAACAGTAAATTTTTAAATGTGTTGAATCCCGAAAAGAATTCTGAAGTTACATTTAAAATCAACATTACTAAAGAAGACCAAACACACAAAGTGGTTACATCTGCTGATGATGAAGGTGTATGCTTTTTTAAAATGACAGCCATTTATCAGTGAATAAATTGGCTGACATAGCTGCTTGTGTTATTATTCCAACATATAATAACTCCAAAACGCTAAAGCAGATTATTGATGGTGTTTTAAATTTCAGCACAGGAAAGGATGTTATTGTCATCAATGATGGTTCTACTGATGACACAATAGAAATTCTTACTCAATATAAAGAACGAATTGTTTTACTCCACAACAAAACAAATTCTGGTAAAGGTTATTCATTGCGAAATGGTTTTGGCGAGGCTATTACAAGAGGATTTAAAAACGCAATTACAATTGATTCTGACGGTCAGCATTATCCTGAAGACATTGCTATAATGATTGAGTATGCCCTTAAATATCCAAAGACATTATTGATGGGTTCCAGAAATATGAATCAGAAATCTGTACCCGGAAAAAGCTCCTTTGGCAATAAGTTTTCTAACTTTTGGTTTTGGGTTGAAACAGGACAAAAATTACCTGATACACAAACAGGATTTCGCCTGTATCCTCTTGAGGCATTAAAAAAAATAAAGCTTTATACATCTAAATTTGAGACTGAAATTGAAGTAATAGTGAAACTTGCATGGAAAGATGTAAAAATTATTCCTGTAAATATCAGAGTGCTTTATGACATGAAAGAGCGGGTATCACATTTCCGCCCTTTTCGCGATTTTACAAGAATCAGTATTCTAAATACTTATTTGGTCACGCTGACACTTTTCTACTATCTTCCATTACGTTTATTCAAATACATCAGAAGGAAAGGTATTCTCACAATAATTAAAGATGAGATTTTCAGAAGTGATGAAAGCATTTTAAAAAAATCGCTTTCCGTTGGATTTGGTGTTTTTATGGGTATAGTTCCAATCTGGGGATTTCAATTGCTTGTAGGCATTCCTTTAGCAGTTTTGTTTCGACTGAATAAAGTATTATTTATTACTGCTGCCAACATCAGTATTCCACCAATGATTCCTTTAATAATTTATTTTAGTTACTATCTAGGAGGTTTCTTTGTGTCAAACGATTTAAAGTTTCAAAGTATGGCTGATATAACTTTGCAATCAGTTCATGCTAATTTTATGCAATATGCTACCGGTGCATGTGTGCTGGCTTTAATATCCGGTATTTTCTTTATGACACTTACTTACATTATGTTTATAATGCTGAAATTTAAAAACAAGATAAATCAGAAAGCATAAATCCCATATTTATGTAAAATTTTCAAATTGATTAAAATCATTTTTTGATATTGTTTTTAAAAATTATTTACTTATCTGTTTAATTATTAGGTTATTATATAGCTGAAAAGCACTCATGTAATGAAACAACATAAGACTTTCTATTTGTTCATAATTAACGGTAGTTTAATACTTGTATTTTGGAAAGAACTAAATGATGCTATACATTTGCACCTGTTATTAAGACAAATAAATCGTTATTGATTCAACTATTACGACAAACAATTTACAATATATAACAATCAAATAAATACATTAAAATGAGAAAATCAATTTTAGCATTAGCATCTGCAACACTTATGTTTGCAGCATGTAGCCAATCACAAAAAGAAACCCCAGCACAGGAAACAACAACACCTGCAGCAACAGAAGAAGCACAACCGGCAGAAGCACCACCAACTGAGCCTGCTGTATTGGAATTAACAGGAACAGATGATATGAAATTTGACAAAACAGAATTTACTGTAAAAGCAGGTCAGACAGTAAAACTCACTCTAAAACATACAGGTACAGCTACTAAAGAAGCAATGGGTCATAACTTTGTATTGTTAGCAGCAGGAACTTCATTACAAGACTTTGCAACAGCTGCTATTAAAGCAAAAGACAATGATTATATTCCTGCTGACATGGCAAGCAGTGTAATTGCACACACTAAAACAATTGGTGGTGGTGAGTCAACTGAAATTGAGTTTACTGCTCCTTCTGCAGGTACTTACGATTTCCTTTGTTCTTTTCCTGGTCACTACGGTACTATGAAAGGCCACTTTATCGTTGAATAATTTAACAGATAATATTTACCCACCAAACATTTGATTTGACTGAAATGTTTGGTGGGTATTTTTTTTCAAGTAACTCAACTTATATTGTTGCTATAACTCAAAATGTCTTATACAAATTCCAGTATAAGACCCTTACTTGATAATTGTTTCAATTTTAAAGCCCGCCTTCTGCACAGTATTAATTATTTCTTCTTCTGAAATAGTATTTGTGTCAACTGACAGAATTTTGTCTTTGTTGCTTGTATCTACTTGCCAACTATCACTACTGATTAATTTATCTAAATGAGGTTTTACTGCAGCAACACAACCACTACAGTTAATGTTGGTCTTGAATTGAAGGTGCTTCTTGTTATCCACTTTATTCGAATATTTATTTGTAATTTTTCTGTCTGCAAAGTTTGTAATTAAACTTAAGCAAATTATTATACTATTTCAACTTTTAATTTTATAGTTTACAGGTACTTTTTCCACTTTAATCTCAAGCTATTACTAACAACGCTTACACTACTCATCGCCATGGCAGCTCCCGCAATCATTGGATTTAATAAAAATCCATTTACAGGATATAGAATACCTGCAGCAATTGGAATACCAATGACATTATAAATAAATGCCCAGAACAAGTTTTGTTTAATAGTAGCTACCGTTTGTCTTGACACACGAATAGCCATTGGAATCTTACTTAAATCTGAGGAAACAATTGTCATCTTGGCAACATCCATTGCAATATCACTTCCCTTACCCATTGCAATACTAACATCAGCAGTTGCCAATGCTGTACTGTCGTTAATTCCATCTCCAACCATGGCTACCACTTTTCCTTTTTGTTGTAAATCTTTAATAAAAGCTGCTTTTTGTTGCGGCAACATACTTGCCTGAAATTTATCAATTCCAGTTTTATCAGCAATATTTTTTGCTGTAGATTCGTTATCACCGGTTAGCATATAAACCTCTATACCCATTTTATGCAGTTGCTGAATAGCTGACACAGACGTTGGCTTTATGGCATCAGTAATAGCAATAATGGACAATACCTGCATTCTATCAGCAAACCAGATAACTGTTTTAGACTCCATAGCCCATTTAGCAGCCTTTTCAAAAAATATATTATCTATAGAAATATTATGCTCTTTAATAAGGTTTTCGTTTCCAACAAAATAATTCTCATTTTGAAATGTTGCTCTAACACCTTTACCGGTAATACTTTCAAAAGATGTTAATTCCAGATCCTCAGATTTAGTAAAATACTTCACAACAGCGTCTGCTAACGGATGCTCAGATTTCTTTTCAATGCTATAGAGAATTGAGGCAGTACTTGAATTATCCTTATACCAACAAACATCAGTAACAACAGGTTTACCCTCAGTAATTGTGCCGGTTTTATCTAAAACAACCGTAGTTACTTTCTTGGCAAGCTCAAGACTCTCTGCGTCTTTAATAAGAATTCCATTTTCTGCAGCTTTGCCAACGCCAACCATAATTGCAGTAGGTGTTGCCAAACCTAGTGCACATGGACATGCTATAATCAACACTGTGACAGCTGCTAACAATCCGTGCACCAATCCATTCTCACTGCCCAAAATTTGCCAGAGAATAAATGTTAGTATTGAAATGCTTATTACAACAGGAACAAATATTCCAGCAATTTTATCAACTAGTTTTTGTACCGGAGCCCTACTGCCTTGTGCATCCTGCACTGTTTTTATAATATGGGCAAGCATGGTTTCTTTTCCGATTTTTAGTGCCTTAAACCGAAAACTACCCTTTTGATTAATTGTACCTGCATATACTTTGTCATTTATACTTTTTAAAACAGATATAGGCTCTCCTGTCAGCATACTTTCATCTACGTAAGAACTGCCGGAAATTAGTTTACCATCAACTGCAATTTTTTCGCCCGGCTTTACAAGAATGATATCATCAACAATTACATCTTCAACGAAAATTTGTCTTTCTGTCCCATCTGAATGAATAACAACAACTGTTTTAGGCTGCAATCCCATTAGCTTTTTAATAGCAGTAGATGTATTTCCCTTTGCTTTCTCTTCCAACATTTTACCTAGTAAAATGAATGCAACTATAACCGCTGCAGCTTCAAAATAAACGTGCGCATGAAGTCCTCTTTGAAGCCAGAATTGAGAAAACAATACATTGAATACACTAAATAAATAGCCAATACCTGTACTTAATGCAACAAGTGTATCCATGTTGGCAGAACGATGCTTTGCCTGTTTCCATGCATTGATAAAAAAATCTTTACCAAGCCACAACACTACAGGAGTTGAAAATAGCCACATAATTTCGTTGGCATAAGGCATATTCATAAAAAACATATCAATAACAACAACAGGAATTGACAGTACAATAGCCATCACTGTCTTCTGCTTTAACTCCTTAAACTTTTCCTCTTGTATGGTTTCAAGGCTACTTTGTTGCAAAGCATCCTCTTCTATCAACAAATCATATCCAACCGATTGTAATGCCTTTTGAAAAGCAAGTGGATTTGTCATATTGGGAAGATATTCAACCGTAAGTTCTGCTGTGGCAAAGTTTACAGAAGCCTGAATTACACCGCTGACAGATTGAATCATACTCTCGGCACTAACAGCACATGAAGCACATGACATATTTAAAACAGGAAACTTTTTCCTGATAGTTGTTACTCCATATCCAAGATCTTTAATAGTTGCAATGGCGTTTTTTAAGGATTCTTTATTTGTTACAGTAATAATAGCCCGTCTGTTATTTAATTCAACCTGATGTGATTCAACACCTATAACCTGCGACAGGCCTTTATCAACTATACGAGCGCAATGCTCGCTTTCTACATTCTCTAAAGAAAGAAAAATAGTGTCATCTGCATTCTTTTTCATATCTACATTTTTACACAACAAAGGTGCAAAGAATGAAATCAAAAAATGTTACAGTATTATAGAAATAAGTTGTAATATTTACACTTCGTCCAGCGGCTTGCGCTTATTGGCTTTTATTTGCTTAAAATGACTTGGGGTTAAACCGGTTATCTTCTTGAACTGATTACTCAAATAAGCTACACTTGAGTAATTGAGCTTATATGCAATTTCACTTAATGATAATTCATTATAGACTAAAAGCTCTTTAACGCGTTCAATCTTCTGAGCGATAAAATACTTTTCTATTGTGGTGCCCTCTACTTCTGAAAAAAGATTAGACAAATAAGTGTAATCGTGATTTAAATTGCCACTTAATATATCAGATAGATTTTTTTTTAATTCTACGTCACGGTGATGGACTAAGTCAATAATTAATGTTTTTATTTTTTCTATGATTCGGCTTTTTATATCATCTATCAATTCAAAACCCAATTCATTCAATTTATTCTGTAACTGTATCTTTTCTATTTTATCAGGTGTTGTTGCAATCGTCACTTCACCCAACTGAACATTCAAAACTGTGTGACCACAATCTTCAAGTAATTTTTGCACCACCATAATACAACGGCTGCAAACCATATTTTTTATGTAAAGTTTATGCATTGTTACTTTCCGATA
>JBAOIA010000013.1 GCA_037045145.1 Bacteroidia bacterium | reverse complement strand
GATATATTGATGGTACAGAAAAGAAATATTGCCAGTATAAATGGTTTCATAAACACAATTAAGAATTGCATTCAAACGTAGTTTAAATAAATTTGAAATGCAAGTAATGCCAATATGAAATAATAATTAGTTGAAAATAAAAACACCTACTGCTTGATAAACTTCCTTGTAATAATACCGTCAACAAAATTGCAACGAATAAAGAAAAGGCCTGTTTTTAATTTATCTGAAGGAATTTGAATTAGGTTGTCGCCTTTATGAATTTTTTCATTTGTCTCTAATAAAACTTTACCGGTGATATCTAATAGTTGCAAACGGATATTTTGTTCAAGTGTAGAATTACAAAGTAAAAATAGACCTGAGTTTGAAACAGGGTTAGGGAATAATTTGAGATTATTGTTGTTTGTTTGCAATTCAGGTGAACCTGAAGGCAGTACTACCATAGTTGCGGTTGTGTTAGTCACGACTGGTTGATTGAAGTCAAAATAAATTGATGCAGTATTTTGAATTAAATCACCTAATTGCAAACTATGTTTAGGTTTTACTCTATATATAACAAAGCCACTACTTCCAAGTTGATTGCTTCCGCTGTCCGGTAGGTTAATACCATCAAAACGAAATGTTAATTTATTGTTATTGTCAAGTGTAAATGTGTTGGGGTGACTTGATGCAATAACTTCAACACTAGAAACAATTAAGTTTGTATCTAAAAAGTTTTCAGTTCTGACATTAATTGCACTCGCAGTACCTGTATTCTGAAAATGGATAATATAATATAAGGGGGCCTGTTGTGCAACAAATTGTGGAGAAATATCTGTACTCGGTAAAACTTCTAAATAATTTGGATCATAACCACCAACAACTGTTTGATGTAATGTATCAAAATTGTCAAAATCTGTAGTGTCTCCTATTATTGGATATATTTTAGCAGTATTCTGTAATTGAGTACCGAGTGGTACAGAGGCAGGCAAATACATTTGCGTAGTAATTACACCTTGACCTCCCGGAGGCAAATTGTAAACATTCCATCCAAGATAGTGTGGTGCAATAGAATCTTGACTTGGAATAGCTTGCAAAAAACTGTAATTTGTATCATAATTCAATTCAACATAACCATTCAATGTGGCTGTGCCTATATTTTGATAAGTTACATATAAATTCTCATTAAATCCAGGACGTGCATTTGGATGGTTTGTAATAAAGACTCTTAAGTCTTTTACATTTGAATTCTCATAACCATTATATAAACACATAATTTCTGTTGGATTTAATACACGATTGTAAATTCTAATATCGTCTAATGAGCCTTGGAAGAAACAATTCGTTGGTGATGCTCCTGCTATTCCTCCACCAATATTTAAAGAACGATTCTTGTTTATGATTGATGTGAAATCCGTTTTCATTAATTTTAAATATCCGTTACGATAAACCTGCATGAAGTTTTGAGATGCACTAACAATAAAAACATAGTGTTCCCAACCTGATTGAAAGTATGTGCCAACTTCACCTAACCGTCCGTTGGTAGTAATGTTTCCGAAATCCCAAAATGTAGAAGAGACACCATTGTGGCTATAGTAAACACCTGCGAAAAAACGGTCAGTGATATTATCTGGTTCTAATATCACTAATCCCTGTGATTTTACACCATCAGCTTTAACCCAAATAGAAAGAGACATCTCGGTGCCAGGAATCATACTGGCAAAATTTGAAATATCAATAAAGGCACCAATCCCGTCAAATGCAAATGCGGAATTTGGGTTTCCAAATCTGTCGAACGTTAAAGTAGCGCCATTATTAACGCCATTAAAATTATTACCGGATAAATCGTTAGCGTTTCCACTAAAATCATATTTAGCACGCAATCCAGCGCTTAAATTAATTTGAGAAAATGCAATTGTTGAAGAAAGAAGTAGAATAAAGTTTAGGGTAAGTGCTTTCATATCAAATATTGTTTAGTCAAAAATACTACAAACTTTTAATTTAACAAATGTTTAAGCTCTTTTTTCTGCAAATATTAAAACTGACCCGGCAATTTCCTTAATAATTGGTATTTTTTCAAGCTTCCTGCCGATACGACAAACGATTGGTATTAGCTTTGCAGGCGTCATAGGATAAAGAAAATCGTAGGGTATTATATTAACATTAATAAATCCTCTATGTAATAAAAGTTCTTTTAACTGCCATCTGACAATTGCTGACTCATCTGGAATATCACCCCAGTATCGTTTTAAAACAGGTATATTTTTCTGCAAAAAGATATGTGGGTTTAACATATTTGGTTCAGCAAAAACAATTTTACCAGCAGGCTTTAATACTCTATGTATTTCATTTAAGACAGCTTCAATGTGTAAATGATGTAGTATAGAGCTACCAAAAACTACATCGAATAGATTGGGTTGAAAAATCATGTTCATTGCATCCATTCTTATGAATTGACAGGATGGAACTTTTGTTTTAGCAATTGAAATAAGAGTTTCAGAGATATCAATTGCAGTAATTTTAGAATTTGTTAACTCATTCACCCTTTTGGTAAACAGTCCTGTGCCACATCCTATTTCAAGAACTGACTTGTCTGAATCTATTTGTCCAAACTGAACAAAAAAATTAGCTCTTCTTTCTGATCGAATTATGCCGGTAGGTGAATCCCATCTCCAGATAAACTCAGCATTTGAGGCGATTTTTTCACCATGCTTAATTTCTTGGATTATTCTTTTTTCAACCACTTAATTATTTATTCGATATAAATAAGCAGGTTCTGTTTCACCAATTTGTTTAACTAACGAAAGTTTTGAAGGATACTTTTGTGCTACAGGTTGTAGTAAGCGATGTACTGTATTGATTATATATCCATCATTTTTTGCAGGATTTCTTCTTAAACTCACTAGAATAACATATTCAACTTTTTCGTTTTTAAATCTATTCAATACTGAATCTGGATCGTGACTGAAAACAGTGTAAATAGGATAAAATTCTTTTCCATGTCCATATACAAAAGACATAGGTGCTTTACGGGCAGCAACTAATGATTCTTTTGGCAAACTATCAGCACACCAAGTGCTCAATTTTAAATAATTAATCCAATCTGGTGTGTATCCGGCATATAAATCACCACCAAGATTTTTTATTAATGTTGGATAGTTTTCAGAAGATTTTCTAATTGTGTGGATAGTACTTGAAGTTAGAATAATTGCTAAAAACAATAATACTATAGATTGTCCAAAATTGTTCTTAATCGAACTGAAGAGTGTATCAAATATTATTATCAATATAAAAGGTACAAAGACCATAATAAGTCTATATTGATCCCAACTTTTTTGTAATGCTACAAATGTAAATGCACACATGGCAACGGTATATATGAAAAGTAAAAGTAAAAGAGAATTTTTGGATTTTATTATTCTGTAAAAACAATAAATCATTAATACTGCAAAAAGCAAACCTAATCCAGGAATGACGGACTGTGAGCCTTCACCAAGGAAGCCGGTTAATTGGAAGAACCTTTTACTGATATAGATATTATAATTATCAAAAAATCTTTGAACATAGCCGGAAAAATCTTCAGTACCTTTTGATGGGTCATAAGGATCTTTTTGAACTATTAAACTTGAGCCTTGTGCAGAAAATTGATTTTGACCTCCCCATGTATTAGATTTGAATACCTCGAAAGAACCTCTTGTAGCTGCGAAAGCAACAATGAAAAGGAGCGCTAATTTTATTTTTCTTTCAAAAAGAAGATAAACTACAACAGGTATGATTATGCCAATTGCAATATTTCTTGATAAGGTGAGAATTAGTAAAACTAAAGCTGGTATTAGAAATCGCCCCAATATTTTTAAAGAAGAATTAACGCTTTTACTTTTTTCATATTCTTTATAAAATAACAGCAGGAAACAGGTTTGTAAAAACAAAAAAAATTGTTCTGTGAAGGTCATACTGTTATAGTATAGAAAATACGAACTAATGCCAGTAAAAAATAAAATACAAAGTAGGACGAAGGTGCTTACTCGATCCTTAAAAAAATAATAAAAAACTATTAGGTGTAATAAGCCAAAAAATGTACTTGTAAGCTTTAGGACAACAATATTGAATCCAAAAACATCAATAAAGAAACTTAGGAATATTGGATAAAAAGGTGCATTAGCTGTATAATATCCCCAAAAATTTTGACTAAATTTATAAGCGGATTCTATATACAATGCATCATCATGTGCTTCACTTATCTTTAAGTCATATAAAAGAAACGTAAATACTGCTGATAGAAGAATGATTAAGGGCAATAAAATTTTAATGTTTTTATCACAAAATTTATTGAGTTGTTCAATGAAAGTAATGGAAGTTGCTTTTATCTGAGCCTTCTTAGTAAATTCTTTTTTCTTACTCATATTTTA